>DUGC01000026.1 GCA_013331625.1 Candidatus Iainarchaeum sp.
CGTAAATATTGCCGACATCATATGTGTTGAATACCTTCTCAACCGGTACATTTGCATTCATCGATATCTTTTCCTTCACGGCGCCTGTGACCGGCCGCTCGCTCCTGCAAACTATCACATCGGGTTGCAGCCCAAGGCTCATGAGCTGGCGCAAGCCTAATTGGGCAGCCTTGCTCTTGAATTCGCCTAAATGGTGCGGCTCGAGGATATATGTGAGGTTCACAAGGCAGGTATTCTCCTTGCCTTCCTCATAAATAAGCTCGCGTATGCTCTCCATTGCAAAAAGGTTCTCATAATCCCCGACAGTGCCTCCTATCTCGATGAGCACGATGTCGGCATTGCTCTTCATTGCAAGCCTGCGCAAAACAAGCTTGGTTTCGCCTGTGACATGGGGGATGTACTGCACATCTCTTCCCTGATAAAACCCCGCCCTCTCCTTTTCAATAATCCGCTGGTATATCTGGCCGTGGGTGGTGAAGTTGTCCTTGGAGAGGTCCATGTCAAGGTAGCGCTCGTAACTCCCAAGGTCCATGTCGGTTTCGGTGCCATCATCAAGTACAAATACTTCCCCGTGCCTGTATGGGCTCAGTGTCCCCGAATCGATGTTGAGGTATGCTTCAACCTTGATCGGCGCAACTTTGAGGCCGCGGTCCTGCAGCGTCTTTCCCAGTGAGGATGAGAATATGCCTTTGCCGATCCCGCTCATGACAGAGCCCGTGATCACCACGAATTTTGTCTTTCCCTTGACATACCCTTCAGGGTATGCTGAAAAGTTTTCGCCGCTCGATTTATCGCTAATAGATGCAAGGAATTTTTCGTCCATTTTCCCACCAAAACACACTAAATTGCCATGTTCCCTTTTTTAACCTTAATTGAATTTCCAAATAAAATTTCCTGAATTATCCTTTCGGGCACTGCCCATGCTTGAGGTGCCTTTGTGAGAAAACTATTGGGAATAAGCTGTTATTTTGCGCGTTTTTTCTCCTATGGATTAGGCTGGCGGAATTTATATAGGTTTCTTTGCGCGAAATCACATTTCCATGCAAATAGCAAAATGCATCGGTGGAAAATCATGTGGGGGAAGGGAGATTTGAACTCCCGCCGCAGCGTTGTTCGACGATCCTTTTTGGCTTTTTCTTTCTTATTAAAAGAAAAGGCTGTTCCCGAACGCTGAATCCTGCCAGACTAGACTATTCCCCCGCCGATCCTATCCTACAATAGCGGATGGATATTTTATTGTTTGTGGTTGGGGATAGCGCCAGCGTGTTGAAAAAACCGTGGCAAAAAAGAGGAGTGTGAATGCTTTTATGCAAAAAAACCATTCAAAAACAGAAAAACGCTGGCCAAAAAAGCGGCCAGCAAACCTTGTTCCAAGGCCCCTTACCTTTTCATTTGCTGCAATTGTGCTCTACTGTCACAACCCTAGTTGATGCCCTTTGCGGTACTTCAAAAACATTGTGGCATTCCTTACAGTATTGTAGCTGTATCATTCATTTCACCTCTCGCTTTGCCTGTTTTATTTGAAGAATGAGTTATTCACCCCTAACTCATACTATTTTCTGTTAACCTTCTATTTAAACCTGCTTTTTTTATTTTCCAAAAAAGCATTATTCGCGCTGTTTTTCCTGATCGGGGAGTTAAAAAAAATGCGATTGGCAAAATCGGATGGAGAACAGGTGGACGCCTTGCCTTTCTTTCAATTCCGGCACAAAAAAGCTTCAGCGGGCAGTATAACGTTTTTGTCCGGTTTAAAAATAGTGTTATAATGCGATATTCAGGCCTGAAAATCAGAAAATGAGGCTGTCCGGGACCACAGAAAACCTCTTAGCAGTTTTTCTCTTTAGCCGAGTGAGCCTGATCCCGAACACCGATGGATTAGTTAACTTTTGGTTAACATTGTTTTTTCCATCACCCCAATTACTACTGCGCCTTTGTAATATAAATTAGTTGCCAGAACTTGGGTTAGTTCTTCGGTGATTTTTTAAACAATGGTTAAATGTTAACGGATTTTTCCGTTGTGCTTTTTTGAAGATTTTTTGAAAAGTTCTTTCTGGAAACCCTGCCTTTCAGATCTTGCGGATCCCGTTGCATGAAGGGAATGCGATGCAGCCCCAGAATGCGCCCCATTTACCCTGCCGCACAGACATTGCAAGGCCGCAGTCAGGGCAGAGCGGCGATTTTGCCGTCTGCTTTGTGTGGGCGCTGCATACAGGCTGCTTTAGCTTGTTGTATGCCGTTGCGGTCTTTGAGCAGATTGCGCAGTTCATTTTTTACCCTATTTAGAACGTGGCTGAAGTATTTAAAACTGACTGAAAAAACTGGCCAGGAATTAATTTTGGTTTTTTATTGTAATTGTAAGTATATAGCCTATCAAGGCTCAAGCCGAAGATAGCTTGCGCTCCCATCCTGATGCTGGCAGTGAAGGATTCCGCAACCCAAGTTTGCAAAAACCGCCCCAAACGGTTGCTCTTAAGCTGCGAGCCTAGGCGAGCCAAGTCCATATGCAGTATGGCCTATCGTACCCATCCTGCCAAAAGGATTCCGCAACCCAAGTTGCAGAAACCGCCGAAACGGTTGCTTGAATGCGAAGCCAGCCCCGTCGAAGACGGTGCGTCGCACCCAACAACACAATGGCTTAATTTATGGCCTACCTCCAACAGGAGGTAGCCGTCGTACCCAACCGCCGAAACGGTTGTTTTTCAGGTTCAGTCATGCAGTATCTTCGAGATCGATTCCTTCTCATGCATTCGCCTTATGGCTTCGCCAAGGAGCGGTGCCACGCTTATGACCTTGAGCTTTGAAATTTTTTTTGTCTGTGGTATGCTGTTTGTGACTATTACTTCTTTTAGCGGGCTTGCTTCAAGCTTTTCAAGCGCCTCTGCCGCAAACACCCCGTGCGAAGCCATTGCAAACACTTCCTTTGCGCCCTGCCTTACCAGCTCTTTTGCCGCATTCACAATTGTTCCGCCCGTGTTTATTTCGTCATCCACAATGAGCGCGGTCTTGTCCTTCACTTCGCCTACAAGGTTCATAACTTCGCTCTGGTTTGGCCGCAGGCGCCTTTTGTCTATAATTGCAATGTCGGTGCCTATCATTTTGGCATATGCCCTCGCGCGCTTGCTGCTCCCTACATCGGGCGCGACTACAGTGACGTTTTCCTTCCCGTGCTTTTGCACAAAATAGGTCATGAGCGGCCCTGAAGCGTAAAGGAAATCCGACCTGATGTCAAAAAATCCCTGTAGCTGGTCTGCGTGCAGGTCAAGCGCCAGCACCGCATGCGCCCCTGCAGCTTCAAGCAGTTTTGCAACAAGCTTTGCTGTAATG
>DUGC01000037.1 GCA_013331625.1 Candidatus Iainarchaeum sp.
TTTCCATGTTTTTTGCCCTTTTAATTTTCCATGTTTTTTGCCCTTTTAATAATACTATCCCCTGTTTTAAATTTTTAACCCGTTGCCTGTGTTAAAAGAGCCAAGCTTTCTCTTGCGTGATTCAAAATTATTTGGCCTGCATAGCGCTTAACCAACATTTAAAATGGGATTAAGCTCTTATTTTACTCATGAGGTTCCCAAGGGTAAAGCAACTGAGGTCCAAGCTTTCCTCGGCAAAACTCCTAGGGATAGTTGCCAAGAACTCGCTCCAGTTCAAGCTCAGGCGAACCGCGCTGAAGAGGTTCCGCTCAAGGGAAAGGCAATTTACCACCATAATCGTTGATATGGATGGCACTCTTTATGATACTGATGCCAGCCTTGAAGGCCTTTCAATATGCTTTCCCAGGAGGTGGGGGACCGGGGTCTCAAGGGGGGAGAAGATTTACGAGTCGATGATATCGAAAATCGCGGCTGGGGAATCCACCATAGAGCAGGCCATCATCGAGGGCAACACTTTATTCGTGAAAAGGGGTTTCCAGAAAAAAAACTTTTCAAAAGTCCTTGCAAGGATAAAGCCCAGGATTAGGAAGCCGCTTGTCATGGCCCTCAGAAAACTCAAGTCTGAGGGGAAAACCATCGTCCTCGCAACGCTTTCCTCTCGCGAGTTCGCCCTGCTCATGAATTCCTACCTCAAAAAACGGTTCGATTTCGAATTTGATCTTGTCGTGGGCACGGAACTCGAGTACCAGGATGGCAGGATTTCAGGGGTAAAGAGCATCGTTGGCACAAAGGATTTCGAGATTAATGGCGTTCCGGTTAGGTCAAAGCTCTCCGCGGTGCGAGAGGAACTCGCCCTGATAGGCAAGGGGCTTGACGTGAACACCTCTGCATTAATCACTGACAGTTATGGCGATATAGACCTCGCGAAAATGCTTGTCACCATACTCATAAAGCCTGATGAGCCGAGCATGGACCAGAGGGTTTCACAGAGGCTCAAGCTCGCTGACTTCATTGTCGATGATGGCCCAGGCCTCGAGGAAAAGCTTGTTGAGATAATACTCGGGGCATCATAAACCGATTTTATCTGTTTCCACGCCGGCTTCGCGGAGCATGTTCAGCGCGGTTTCCCCCAATGGGTACTCTGCATTGTAAACGACCCTCTTTATGCCAGCATTTATGATCATTTTGCTGCAGGTGAGGCACGGGCTGTAAGTGGTGTAAATCGTGCTATCCTTTATCGCTATGCCGTGGTAAGAGGCCTGGACTATCGCGTTCTCCTCCGCGTGCGAGCAGCGGCACTCATCAAGCCTTGTCCCGCCCTCCACAAACGAGTTGCAGCGCGCGCACCCCCCTTCATCGCAGTTCTTCACGTTGCGCGGCGTGCCGTTATAGCCTGTCGACACGATCCTCTTGTCCTTTACGACAACAACGCCCACTTTGCGCTTCACGCAATTTGAGCGCATTGCAACCTCTTTAGCTATGTTCATGAAATATTCGTCCCATGAAGGCCTTTTGAAGCCCAGCGGGATATTGAGCAGCAGAGTATCGACCTTGCTGAAAAGCTCTGCAAGCGTGCTGCCATTTTCAATAGTGTGCTCTGCCATTGCCGCGCACTTGTCGAGCTGCTGGCTGGTGTCGCTGCCAGATGAGCTTTCCTTTGCCTCAAGGGCGCGGAATTCATCCATCGTCTTGGGGTCGCCCTCGCGGTTCCTTTTGAGTATGCGCTCAAACCTTTCCTTTTCCCCCGCCTCAATATTCCATAAATGGAAATTCGAAAGCTTTCTGAGCTCTTCGATTTCAAGCGGGTTTCGCAGCGAATCGACAATATAATTGCGGTCCCCCTTCATGGACTCAGAAACGCGCTTTGCAAGGTAGCTGCTGCCGTGCTTTTTTCGCAGCTCGTTGCCCTTTGCAATGAGGGATTCGCGCGAAACAGAACCCCCTTCCTTTGCAACAATTGAGCGCAGCTCATCAGATAAAGACTTGTAGCCAAAGCTCTTGCTCGCAAGGTACTCGCAGATAGTGGTCTTGCCCGCGCAGTACTTTCCCGTAACCCCTATCACAATCATCTGCAAAAACCCACAAATTAATGCCAGCATTGTTTTATATTCAATTAAGAGGCAGTGAAAAGAGCGGCACTTGGCTTTGCCGGAACGGCAGCCCTAGTATAATTCCAGTTTGAGGTATCCGTTTGAAACATCTGTCCGGAAATTTTTAAGCTCGGTTTTTTTCCCGCTAAACCCGCTCAAAAGGCCCGATAGCAGGCCCCTGAAATAAAAGTAATCTATTTTACCGTAAGTTGCAAGGTATGGGAAGTAATTCGTCTGGACCTGAAAATCCCCTCCTGCGCGTGAGATAAGCGTGTCCCCAAAGCCGATTGCTGAAAGTATGTCGGTTATGAATGTTGAACAGTCATTGCTTTTTTCCTCTTTTGCCATTCCTTCCCCCTGATCGAAAGCAGTTTTGAAAAGTATCCTGCCGATTCTTTCATCATCCTTTGCAAACTGCTCTAAAATATAGAGCAGCTCTATTCCTGTAAAACAATACCTGTCATCGTGGAATGTAAGCTGGTTGTTTTCAAATTTGAAAAAATTTGCGGCGATCAGCTCTTTTATGGAAGCTTTGGAGTACTGGAGCGGCCGGGGCCTATTCATCTCAAGGTAGGTGCTGTCGACTTCAAACTGGGCCCTGGCCGCCACACTTATGGCCTGATGCCCCTTTTGCTCAATGTATCCTGCAGGAGCACATATCACCTTGCAGCACTTGTCCCCGCGGCCAATGCATTCTGTCTGCACGCCTTCAACTGTATCGTCGCGCATTATATACTGCCATCCTCCTGCAATGTCCCCGCTGCTAAACATGTAGCCAAGGCCGTTTCTCCTGCAGACAATATGGTCACCAAGCCCAAGTTCGACAGCTTTTGCCTTGAGGTCATATTTAAGGTCCAAAAACTCGCCCCACGTCACCCCCATGAAAGCCGAAAAGAAGGAAATGAAATCCTTTATTTTCCCCTCATCATCAATCCCCAGCTGCGGGACAGAAAAGCAGTGGCAGTATGCATAGCCAAAATTCTTCCCTATGCTATAGGCGATTTTTTTTCCTTCCTCGCCAAATTCCTCCACAAGCGCGCTTTCAAACCCTGCAAGCTGCATTTCGGAAAAGAAGACGTTGCGCTGGTTGATGATTTCGCCCCTGTAATTCTGCCTTACCGTGACAAAGCCGGGCGTATCCACCCTCATGATATTTGGCGCGGTGATGTTGCGCACGAACCAGTTTACAAGGTCATTCTTTATTCCGGGATTTTGAGTCATAAGCCTATAAAACCACAAGGCCCCTGCCGGCGATTTCAAGGTCATATCTTCCGCCGGGGGTGTTAGTGTGGCGCATCTTGCTTATTTCAATTGAGCGCGCCCTCTTTTTTCCCATCGCAGTTGATGTGAAAATCACCACCCCGTCACAGAGGAACTCTGAAACGGTGTCGCGGCTCACGCCCACGCCGCCCTCAACCCGCTCGCTAGTGGCAAGCGCTGTCGCTTTTGACTTTTTTATGGCGCTGAAAATCTTCTTTATCTTAAGCCTTGCAAGTGTTGCCTGGTCCAGCAGGTTGGGGATGGAAATGCTCGGAACCCTTTCACGGAACTGCTGCTGTATCTCCTCAACTGAACCCGGATTTGTCGTGATGGAATCGAGCGAATCAAGGACTATAAGGTCATAGTGCCTGTCTTCAATTTCCGCTATTACCTTTTCAACTATCTGCGGGTTAGAACTGTCTATTGAAAATATCCTCAGGTTCTCCAGCTCTCTTGTTTCCCACCCAAACATCCTCATCTGCAGTTCAATGTCGCCGATCTCCTGCTCAAGGTCAAGGTATAGGCATCTTTTCCCGTTCTTTGCATTGTTATATAACATCTGGGCGCAAAAAATGCTCTTTCCAGAGCCCGGTGTCCCTGAAAGGAGCGTAAGTGAGCCTTCAGGAAGGCCTCCTTCAATAAGTGCGTCAAATCCGGGGATATATGTCGGGATCCTTTCAATGTAGACCATGGTATTAATAACAAATCAGGGATATATAAATCCGACTAAATGCCTGCATGAAAACCCAGTTCTGCAGGCAAAACCGGAAATTCACCCAAGGGCCCCGCAATTTTCTATGCTGGGCTTGTGGCGCAAAAACGCCCCCTTCAATGCCCCGTGTATCTTCTGGGCGCGTACTCCCCTGCCAGACATTATATTGGACTGGGCGCGGAATTTCGCTAATGCAGATGTGACCTCCGCCCTGACAACCCGTGGCCGAATTCCTGCGCGGCATGCTGAACTTACCCCCTTTCTTGTTAAAATAAATTGCTTTTTGTTCCCATTGCCGCCTTTTCATCCCAGATGCCATCGTGCCAAATTCGTTACATTTTTATTGGTGCACCGTGTTGTAGTATCAATATGATTCAGGGCAAAGGCCAGGGCGCACTTGAATACCTTCTCCTCATCGGGGGGGCGGTAATTGTCGCTGGCATAGTGGTCGCACTGATTTTAGGGGTCGGGGGCACCAGCTCATCGCAAAGCTCACAGGGTGCAAATATTTCCTTGGACAAGATTTATGCTGAAGGCTATGGCGGAAACCTCGTGGTTAACCCAAGCTTTGAGAGCGGACAAAATTCATGGGCCCGCAATGTTCCTAGCGGAGGAACAACTGAAATTGTAAGTGGCAGCTGTTATCACGCAGGCAAATGTGTCCATAATAACAGTGCGACTGTCACTAATGGGTATTCTTATTTCCAGCCTGTCACGCTCCAGGCCGGGAAAACGTATACTGCCGTGATGTACCAAAAAGGGTATTGTGAAGGCATGGTATCGACAGGGGACGGTCCTAGCCAGACTTATCCCCATTTGACAACTGGCCGGAATTATACAAACAATAAGTGGAACCGCACCACCTGGACTTTTACGGCAACAGGAACTGCAGCGAACATTTACACAGTTGTCTCCAGCACAACCGGCGAAGGCTGGTGCGATGTCGCAATCCTGACTGCAAATTAGCCATTAAATGGTTGGTGAATTCCCCGTGCCCCCGGAACGGGTATAACCGGGTAATATGCTCTTTGTGTCTTTCAGGGGCACAATGTTACAAGGCATGGGAGGCAAATCATTGCGTGCCTATGGCGTGAAGTAGCGCGTGGTTTTGTATGCCAAGTATACCCGGATGCTGCATTGAAAAACAGGAAAAAAATTAGAGCAAAAACCAGCTGCACAAAGTACAGCCCCTCCAGAGTGCCAATGACAGCCCGCGGCAAGGCCGGGGGGCCAATTCACTTTAGTTTTTATACTATCAGGCTGTGCCGGTGAACCTTGCCTGTAAAATCATCCCGCTCACTGCTAGGATTAGCACATGCACTGCAAGTGTGTGCACTGAAGGGTAGGCGGCGAAATCCTGGGCCCTTGGAATCATCCTGACTGCAGCGTCCTCAAGCAACCCTTCCCTTCGCAGCTTTGTAACAGCATTCCCTGCGGCCCGAAGTAAAGGCAGCAGCACTACAATGCTGAACAAACCCGCAACCAAATCAGGCTGCATCTTCCTGTACAATGCAATTGCCACAGCTAAAATCCCCGCAACCACTATAATGGCAGTAAAAAACTGGCCCGCAAAAACCCCCACCCATTTTCCGCTAAAAGCTGCGGTTGTGTAAAACGTTGCCGTTGCAATAAATTCAGTGTATAATGCAATGCAGGCGTTTATGGAAAATGCAACAATTCCCTTGGGCGAAACCGACTCACACGCCCTGCGCTTTACGAACGACACAACCTCTTGCTTTTTAGCCGTGTATTTTCCCATAGAAACCGACAGACTTTGCCTGCCAAGGATTTAAAACACTGACCCCGGGGTGGCCGCTTCGTCACTGCAAAACGGGAATTCCCTTCAGATTTGAAAATCGGGCTATGGATCCAACGCCGCTGCCGGGAATCGGACCCGGCCCTCGACCGAGCTGCACAGTGAAACTGCATGACAGGGTCGCGTACTAACCAATATACTACAGCGGCAATCCTACACAATACGCTCTGCAAAGGTTTAAATGCATTGTTCTGAACTGAAGCAAATCGGGAAATCATTCCCCCCCATTTATGTAGATATTTTCCTTATTTTTGCCACAAAGAACTGCTGCGTGTCATTGTCCTGCGGGTAAATCCTTGCCGTCTTTGCAAGTGATGCATCATACCGTGCCCCATTGTATTCCCGCATCCCGCCCCTCATTTTGAACCCTTTTATTTTGATCGCCTCAATTCGCGCCTTTGCGCCATCAAGAAGGTGCTGCACCACTTCCTCATCCTCTTCGGGGGCAAATGAGCACGTGCTGTAAACCATCACTCCATCCGGCTTTAGCAACTCAAGGCATTTGTCCGCAAGCTTTTTTTGCAAGCTTGCCTTCTTTTGCACGAGCTCCATGCTCCAGTTCCTGAGCGCATCAGGATCCTTCCTCACAAGCCCTTCAGAGCTGCACGGGGCATCGAGCAAAATCCTGTCAACAACACCTTTGCGCTTTGCATCCAGAATATCCATTCTCTTTGCAATGGCCCCCATCCCAAATTTCCTGATGTTAAAGCGCAGGCTCCTGAAACGCTCTACATTCTTGTCTGCTGCAACGACCTTTCCCGCCCCGTTGAGCAGGCATGCGACCTGCAAAGTCTTGTTCCCCGGGGCAGCGCACGCATCAAGCGCCACATCGCCTTTGTGCAAATCCAGTGCCAGCGCAGGGATCATCGAAGCCTTCTCCTGCAGGTTGAAAAGCCCCGCATTAAATTCATCGCTTCCCCCCGGCCTCTCAACCCCTTCAAGGGCAAATGCATTCTCATGGAACGGCAGCTGCACAAGATTCCAGCCCTTTTTCCCGAGGTCTTTTGCGAGCAATTGCGGCCTTATTTTGAGGGAATTCACCCAGATGCTCTTTGGTATTTTGCGGTTGCAACATTCAAAGAAGGCGCCGGCCTCCTGTCCAAGAATTTGCGTGTATTTGTCCGTGAACTCCTGTGGAATGAATGGCTTTTTTCCATTTCCTGCCTTTCCTTGAGTTTCCTGCATAATTTCCCCTCACGATTAACTCTTTTCTTTGCGCCTATCCAGAACGCACAGCATCTCAACATGGTTTGTCTGCGGGAACTGGTCAAATGCGCGCAAAAGCGTAATTTCATACTCTCCAAAATGCGCAAGGTCATCTGCAAGCGTTTTTGGGTTGCATGACACATAGATTATGCGCTCTGGCGCGATCTGGGCAAGCCTCCTTGCAGCCCTCTGTTGCATCCCGCAGCGCGGAGGGTCCAAAACCGCAAGGCCAAACCCTTCTATTCCTCCAAGTGCCTCTGCCACATCCGAGGCCATGAACGCGGCATTTGTGCACCCATTCAGCTGCGCATTCATAAATGCGCTTTCAATGCTCTCAGGGTTCGACTCTACCCCCAGAACGGAAGCGCATTTATCGCTAATGCAGATGCTGATTGTCCCCACTCCGCAGTAGAGGTCAAGCGCCCTTGATCCATGCGGCACATATTCCCCCAAAATTGAAAATATCCTCTGCGCGCTTGCAGCGTTCGTCTGGAAAAAAGTTCCCGGGGCAATTAAAAATTTTTTGCCAAGGAAATTTTCAGTAATGAATTCCGTTCCGGCCCGTTCAATCACTTTGCCGTGCGCGGTATCGCTCCATGTCCCATTGAGCAGAATATTTGCGCTTCCAACCCCCCCGCCTGTNNCTCCGGATTCCCTCACAACGACATATCGCAGGCCGGCTTTGCGGCAGTTGATATCTGCGCATGCCGCTTTGGAGCAGGAAATCCTTCGGTAAATATCCTGCACTGCCCTGTCCATCCGTCCGCTTATGATCGCGCAGTGCCTGAGCTGAAAGCTTTTCATGAAGTCATCTTTCCTGCGATAGCCAAGCAGGCCATTAATATAGGACAATTCCGCCTTGTTCCTATACCCTGCCTGCGCGATTGCAGGCTCCACCTCAACCCTGCGGCCAAACAGCTTTTCGATTTTTTCTGCCTTGATCCCAAGCTGCCTCTCATAAGGCTCTTGCCCTAAAGGGCATCCGTTGCACTCTGTGATGTGCGGGCACAGGGGCGGGGCGATATGCCCTTCACTAACCCCTGCCTGTTCCATGTTCTCATTTTGCATATGGGTAGTCAATAACGATTTCGTTTCCCTTGTTTGCCATGATCAGGCGGTCAGAATCATTATTCCATACCGCATTGCACGAGCCTTGAGAGCCGCACCAGTAGATGTCAGATGGTGTGTTGGTCCCGCAGCCGGAGCGCAGTGAAAATGCCGCCCCTGCCGCAACATTAAAATCGGTGAAAGTGTACATGTGCGATGATGAGTTGTCCCTCACGTTCCACCCCTGCAGGTTGCAGTTTATAGTACATGCATTGCGGAACGTGGCATATTCGTCATTTGAATTTTCGCACTCATCGCCTGCAGCATCCGCCTGAAGGCTGACAAGCGTGATGCATGAAGTGCATGCATCCTGCCCGCCCTTTGCCCAGATGCCCCGCCTGGCGCTTTGCGCGCTCCTTTCAGCCGTGGCATACTCCTCCATATACCGTGCCTTGCCATTGCCGTAATTGTACACTATTGCAAATCCGCCCTTGAGCATTTCAATTGCAATGTTCACATTGCCGTCAATAAAGCCATGCCTCAGCTGCCTTCCGTACTGGTCCTTGGCATCTGCATCCCTCTCAAGCTCAATTACTCTGCCCCCCACAAGCTGGGCCATTTTCACTTTTGCCTCGTTGTAATAATGCTGCCCTTTTTCAGGCGAATTGATTCCAAGGATCCTCACAGTATTGCCGTCCGCAAGCTTTAGCGTATCGCCATCAACCGCACTTTC
>DUGC01000034.1 GCA_013331625.1 Candidatus Iainarchaeum sp.
ATTCCGGCTCAACTATCTGGGTTGAATGCATCGCATGCTGCAATCCCAGCTCTTCCATGATGTCATCCTCAAGCTTTTGGGGATCCTTCACAAGGAGCGATGATGCATTATAAGCCCCAACAGCGCCCGAAAATTTGCCTTCCATGCGCGATGCAAAGCACTCGAGCGACCCTATCATTTCGCCAAGGCGGTTGATATAGCCGCACATTGCAAAGCCAAAAGTGATGGGTTCGGCGTGCTGGCCGTGTGTCCTTCCTATCTGCAAAGTCCCCTTTTCGCGCAGCGCAATATCAATCCAGACAGAAAGGAGCTTTTTGAGCTCCGGAATGACGAGCTTTTCGGTTGTTTCCTTGTAGCGCAGCGCGCTTGCTGTATCGACAATATCATATGAAGTTGCGGAAAAATGTATGAACCGCTTTGCATCTTCCCCCACTTTAGAGCGCAGCACGTTGGCAAGGGCGCGCACATCGTGCCTGATCTTCGCCTCCTCGGCATAAACTTCAGCCGCACTCACGTTTTCTGCAGCCTTTGCAACTTCCCGTGCAGTTTTTTCACTGCAAATGCCCTGCTTTGCAAGGGCTTTTACCAGCGCCGCCTCGACCCTTGCTTGATAAGCAATGCGCGCATTTTCAGATAAAAATGGGATGGCTTTTTTTGCAAGCCCGCCATCGATATAGCGGTAATCTAGGGGTGAAAACAGGTCGTAACGCTCCAATAACAACACCGATTAAATTATCGTTAAAGGGTTTTTAAAGAATAACGCAAACGGCTCAAACACGGTAAAAATGAATGCAGGCTCCTTTAATGAGAATTATAAACGTTTAGAGGCAAAATTTATGGATATGGACAGTAAAAAAAGAAGAAAAGCTCAAAAGGGGCACAAAATCCAGTTCTTCTCCGACATCACTCGCAAATTTTACCAGCTCTGGCCTACCAAAACCGTCCCGGCGCTGCGCATTAATGCAGTCCCGATGCACAGGTTTGCAAAAGTCGATCCTGCAGAGCACACGCGCCGCATAATTGAGGCTGCAAAGCCATCCGGAAAGGTGCTTGATATCTGCACCGGCCTTGGGTATAGCGCAATTGCTGCCGCAAAAATCCGGAACGTCCGGGAAGTGAGCACGATTGAAAAGGACAGCGAGGTTTTGCATATTGCAAAGCTTAACGAGGCGAGCGCGGAGCTTTTTAAAAACCCCAAGATAAAGATAATTGAAGGGGATGCAACGCAAAAAATCAGGGAATTTGCAGGTGGCTCCTTTGATTCAGTGATCCACGACCCGCCCACATTCGTTGTTGCGCCCGAGCTTTATACCGCGGCCTTTTGCCAAGAATTGTACCGTGTCCTCAAAATCGGGGGAAGGCTCTGGTTCTATGCAGCCGAGCCGGGGAAGGCGGGGGCAAGAGGCAATGCATCCGGCCTTTCAGAGCGGATCATAAGGAATTTGCAGCTTGCCGGATTTAAGGACACGAGGCACGATGGGGCATCCACAGGGATTATTGCCAGAAAATGAACCTTGCTCCCTGAACGGTTTTTGCCAAAAAATCCCCAAATGCTCTTAACGCGGCTTGCGCCTGAGCCTTTTGAGCCTATTGCTTGCGGCTAAATTCGATGGAATCTCCGTATTTTTCCCTGCCCTTTCCCTCTGCGCCCTTCTCTTTTCGGAAAGTTCCATGCGCCACTCTAAGCTCTTCTTGGCCCATTGCAGGCAATGGCCTGTCCCTGACGCCTGAAGTCCTCTGCCTTTTAACAGCGGTTTTTACAGCCTTGTTCCCGCCCCATCCGCTATCTTGCCTGATAGACCTGAAGACCGGGGCTACAAAACGATTGAGGGCATTAATATCCACGCCATATCCAAATGCCCGCAGGTCTTTTGCAATCATTTCAGAAATCCCAATCGCGGTTTCCACCCCGCTGTATTCAGTAATATAAGCCCTCGCCGCTGCGGCAGGAAGTTTATATGGGACAGGGGCCCCTTCTTGCCATTTCTTCCAATGGGTTAAATTCACGAAATGCCGCATGGCTCGCTAAGGCGTTATGAAAACTTCGCACAGTGGGAAACTCGGGAAAATGTTTTTTTCCGGGCATGCAGGAGTAATTATGTGTTCCCCTTTATTTATTTTTCTCCAAAAACGCATTGTAGCGGCCCATTACTTCCTCAATAGAGGGGGCCTTGAATGTTTTTTCCCCTGTCCACGAGTCGCAAACGCCCCGGTACATGTCTGAAACGATGTCTTTGAGTTCAGGCGGAAGGGGCTGGGGCCTTGGCCAGTCTGCTTTCTCGACATTGTTCTTCTTTGCAGCCTCAAGCTCGGCATACCACGGGGTGGACTTGTAATAATCCCTTGCGACCTGCTTGCTCACATGGATGCCATTCCACAAGAACCTGTTCTCATCCAAAGTGCCGCATACATCAATCAGCATAAGCTCATTTTTGGGGGAAAGTGCAAACTCCACCTTCCCGTCAGCGTGCTCAAGCCCTATGGAAGCGGCCTTTTCTGTCAAGAAATCATTGATGTTGAGCGCAGCTTCCTTTAGCTCATAGAGCTGGTCTTCACTGATCTTTGAAATCTCCATCGCCTCGTCCCATGAAAGGTAGCGGTCAATGGGCTCAAGCTTTGTGCTGACATCAAGGAATGCGCGCTCGAACTTGTGCCCCGGCACCGGCACCGATGAAACCCCAAGGTCATCTAGTGAAAGCTCTCCTGCTTCAAGCCTTTTGAACACCGAGCTACCCGCGGGCAGGGAATTGCGGAAGATTATTTCAAGCGGAATGAGGTAGTTCCTGCTGCCATCCTTTATCTGGTTGTCCTGCGGCATCAATACCCTTACAATATTAACTTCCATTCTGTTCCCGCCTGCTACCTTGCGGAAATGCGTCCTTATGCCGAACTTCTTTTCAAGCTGCTTAAAATTATAGCTCGCCATCCTGCAAAGCGCCTCTCCCTTGCCTGCAATCGTGTCAGGCATCTTGCCATAATCAAAAACACTGTAATCATCAGTGAACTCAAAAACGCCTATCCCCATCTGCTCTTCCGTAGGCTCCTTTTCAACAATCAGGTTCTTTACCGATCCCACTTTTCCACCACCAAAAAATTCAATTACCAATAGAAAATTAGTGGGTTGGTTTTAAAAACGATTTAGGTATGCGCTTTAAGCCATAAACAGGGGGCAAAAAATAACACTTCCGTTGCTCCAACTTTCTGCAATACATAAAAAAGTAAGGAGTAACAGAGTGCTTTCATATCACGTGCAAAACTCAAAAATCACATCAAACTTGCACACTTTTGAACTGGCATTTAAAGCTGAAGTCTTAAATTCAGGATACACTTTATTTGTCCATGCTGCCAAAACGCATGGGTTTATTGCAGAGGGCAAAGGCATTGGTTCTGCTAAAAAAAGGCCACTCCCCCGATGAAACAGCACGCATATTGCGGCAAAGGTACCACCCGACGGATCCTGTCGATGATGTGAAAAGAAAATATTTTCCGGCAAAGGGAGCCTTTGCAATTGGCAGGTTAGAGGGCGCTACTAGAGAAGAGATAGCAGCCAATTTAGGGAAAATGAAAAGCTATCAGACCCGCGGCAGGGAATTCCATGCAAAACGCCTCAATACTCCCGCCAATCTTGCCGCCAGCAGAAATCGCATGATTTCACAGCAAAAAGACCCATCATTCCGGAAAAAAAATATTGAGGCCACAAAGAGATACCGCCAAGATCCACAAGTGAAAAGGAGGTATGAAAGAATCGGAAGAAGAAGTTTGTCGCGATTACGCCAAGATCCCGCTTTTGTTGAAGCTGAACGAAGAAGGAGGAGTGAGTTAATGGTGCATCTAAACAAAGACCCTAATTTTGTTAACGCACGCAACGAACGGTCTAGGGTTCTAATGACCCGCCTAAATAGGGATCCCGACTTTGTTGCCGCACGCAATGAGGCAATGAGAAAACTCGGAGAGAACCCCAAGTTTGCAGAAGCACGCAGAAATCGCGCCAAAAAAATCATGGCTGAGCTGCGTAAAGATCCCGGATTTGTCAAAGCTACAAATGCACGCCTGAGGAAGTATGCCCGCGATCCAGAACTTAATGCCCAACGCCGAGAAAGGATGAAAAAAAAGCATCAAGACCCAAATTTTGCACGAATTGTCAAAGAAACAGCAAGCAAAACAATGCAAAAACTTCATCAAGATCCCGCATTTAATGATGCTAACAAGGAACGCAGCAAAAAAGTCATGGCACAGCTACGCCGGAATCCACAATTCCTCGCAGCCTTAAAAGCGGGAGCCAGCACAAGCTTATCCAACCTTCACAAAAGGCCTGATTTTGCAGCAGGAAACCGCGCAAGGGCCAAAGTGAAAATGACCAGCCTCAATCAAGACCCTGTTTTTAAGAAAGCAAGACTAGAAGGAATTGCACAACACTGGAACACTTACAGACTTCGAATAGCTGACTATGCACAAAGGCTCGAAGTAGGAGGCGCAGGCCTATACCCCAGAGCAAGATCCACAAAAAAAATAGATATTCATCAAACATACACAACGAGAACTCCGGCAACCATTCTACAAAAAAGAGAGAGAAAACGAGTAATCCGCACAGCATTAAGCGCACTCCCCGAACTTGAAAGAGAAACAGTCCTCACCATGTTCAACCTTGAAAAAGGAAGTATCGAAATGCAAATAGGGCAAGCTGCAGCAATACTTGGTAAAACACGACAAGAAATTCAGGCAACATACGAAAATGCTCTCGCCAAATTAGCTCAAAATACGAAGATACGGGAATTAAGATGACACCATGCTTCAAATCTAAATGCCCCAAGAAGAAGTACCTGGAAGCTTGTACAATTCTGCATCCTGATCAATCCATTTAAAAAAACTGCATCCTCTTTATAGTTGGGGTTGTATAGTTGGCAGGGACAATTGTCATTGGCGCCCAGTTCGGCGATGAGGGCAAAGGCAAAGTCACTGATTTTTACTCGGATAAAGCAGACCTTGTGGTGCGCTATCAGGGCGGCAACAATGCAGGCCACACGGTAGTCGTTGCAGGAAAGACACTCAAGTTCCACCTGCTCCCAAGCGGGGTTGTGCAGGGAAAAAGGATTCTGATCGGCGCGGGCGTGGTGCTTGACCCGCGCGTGCTGAAAAAGGAAATATCCGATATCGGCTCGAAGGGCATGGATCTTGGCATTGATCCGCGCACGCACATAATAATGCCATGGCACAACCTTTTGGATGAGGGAAGGGAGGAGTTGCGCACAACAAAAAAAATCGGCACGACAAAGCGCGGGATAGGGCCGTGCTATGCCGATAAAGCCGAGAGGATCGGGATCAGGTTTGAAGAGCTTGTTGAGGAAAAGAGGCTGCAGCAGCGCATCAGGGAAGTTTTCCCTGTCAAGAAGGCAATTTTGGAGAAAGTTTACAATATCAAAGTGCCATTTGGCGAGAATGAAGTTTTTGATGAATACAATGCGCTCGGAAAAGAGTTCCGCAAGTATTTGTGCGATGTGAGCCTTGAAGTGTGCGAGGCGCTTGAAAACCGCAAAGAGGTCGTCTTTGAAGGGGCGCAGGGGACATTTCTCGATAACGATTTCGGGACCTACCCCTATGTCACAAGCTCGCACCCGATTTCAGGCGGGGTTACAACAGGGGTCGGGATGCCGGCTGCCAAAATAAACCGCATAATAGGGATCGTGAAGGCGTATACTACGCGCGTCGGCTTTGGGCCGTTCCCCACCGAGCTCACTGATGAGACCGGCGAGCACCTCACGCAGAAAGGAAATGAGTTCGGGACAACTACAGGAAGGAAGAGGCGCGTCGGATGGCTTGACCTTCCCATGCTGCGCACCTCGATGCGCTTCAACGGGTTCACGGAACTTGCAATAACAAAGCTTGATGTCCTAAGCGGCCTAAAAAAAGTTAAAGTGTGCCACAGTTACACTGTGAACGCAAAGGAGATCAAATACTTCCCCTACAGCAACAAGGGGCTTGAGAAGGCGGTTCCAAATTACAGGGAATTTGAAGGGTTTGAAATAACAGGAAAGGAAAAAAAGTACTCCGAGCTTGCAAAGAACGCGCGCGCTTACCTTGAATATATCGAGAAGGAGATCGGCTGCCCCATCAAGCTCGTTTCAGTTGGAGCCGGAAGGGAAGACACAATTTTAAAACAATAAAAAAAGGAATTAATAGGAATTCGGCCAGAATTTTTGCTTTTTAAATGGCAACATGCCTCTTTTTTTCAAACTCGATTTCGCTTTGCAATTGCCTGAAAGCCGACTGGAACCCTTCAATGAATTCCATGCCCTTGTACCCGAAAATGGGCTTGAGCATCTCGGTTGCCTTCTGCTTTTCGGATTGGGAACTTGCAAACAGGATGTTCACCGCATCCCTGCGCTCTTTCAAAAGCTCCACAAATGCCTTTTTTGAAGAATCCGAAATGCCATGAACCGATAGCGCCTTTTGCAGCGCGAACTTTGCGCTCAAATCCGCCTGTTCCTTTGCAGCTTCCATCAGTTTGCGCTTCCTTGAGCGGTCGGGGCCGTAAATGGCCTCATTTATCTCTCGCGCCTTCGCCTCAAGTTCCCCTATGGACAATTGCATAGTGCAAAATAGAGGCAGAAAGGGTTAATAAAGAATAATCCCAATTTCTATTGGTTACTTGGGGGTGGCTGCTTGGTCGGCAAGGCGCTTAAACAGAGTGATAAACTGATTTTCGGACTTATACAAAAGGAGACAAAAAGGCAGGAAGATGGCCTTGAGATGATCCCATCTGAAAACCATTCCAGCAGGGCGGTGCGCGAGGCTTTGGGGTCTGTTTTCACGGACAAGTATTCCGAAGGGTATCCCCGCAAAAGGTATTATGGCGGGAATGAATTTGTCGATGAGGCTGAAACGCTTGCAATAGAGAGGGCAAAAAAGCTATTTGGGGTGGAGCACGTGAACGTGCAGCCATATTCAGGGAGCCCTGCAAACCAGTCGGTCTACTTTGCGCTCTTAAATCCGGGGGATACAGTGATGGGCCAGAGCCTTACAGCAGGGGGGCACCTCACGCACGGCTGGAAAGTGAACTTTTCGGGAAAAATCTACAACAGCGTGCTATACAACGTAAAGCCCGATGGCTACCTTGACATTGGGGAAGTTCGAAAGCTTGCCCTCGAGCACAGGCCAAAGCTCATATGGGTAGGGGCGACTGCATACCCGCGCGAATTCCCGTTCGAGGAATTCGGGAAAATAGCCGATGAAGCCGGGGCGTACCTTGCAGCTGACATTTCACATATCGCAGGCCTTGTTGCGGGGGGCGCGCACAAAAGCCCCGTGCCATTTGTGCACATAGTGACGACAACCACGCACAAAACATTGCGCGGCCCAAGGGGCGCCATGGTAATGGTTACAAGGAAGGGAATTGAAAAAGACCCTGAGCTGCCATCAAAAATTGACAAGGCGGTGTTTCCCGGGCTGCAGGGCGGGCCCCACGACCACCAGACGGCAGCAATTGCGGTGGCGCTTGGCGAAGCGCTGCAGCCGCAGTTTAAAAAGTACGCCCGGCAGATAGTGGAAAATTCTAAGGCACTTGCCGGATCATTGATGCAAAACGGGATAAAATTAGTTTCAAACGGCTCGGAAAACCACCTGTTGCTAATCGACCTCACTTCATTTGGCAAGGGGAAAGGGCTTTATGGCCAGTGCGGCCTTGAAAAGGCAGGGATTACGGTCAATAAGAACACAATCCCCTTTGACCCAAGCTCGCCATTCTACCCAAGCGGTATAAGGCTCGGGACACCCGCGCTCACTACTAGGGGCATGAGGGAAAAGGAGATGAAAAGGATCGGGAAAATCATTGCAGAAACGCTCAAAAGATGCTGCGCTTATGAATTCCCCGAAGAGAAGGAAAGAAGGGAAGCAGCAATCGCGCAGGCAAAGGAAAAAATTGAAAATGACAGGGAACTTGTGAAATTACGCGGGGAAGTATTGAAGCTGTGCAGGAAATTCCCCCTGCACTCGAAGTGATCACTGATGGCGGCAAAAATACTTGACGGAAAGAAAGCCTCGGATTCGATACTCCAGCAGGTGCGAAAGGAAGTATCCGAACTGCGCATTGCAGGAATAGCCCCAAAGCTCGTGGTGATACAGGTCGGAGAGGACCCTGCCTCGACAATATATGTGAACAAAAAGCACAGCACGTGCCTTGGGGCGGGAATGGACTCGGAAGTGAAAAGGCTCCCTGAAAATGTATCATACGAGGAATTGCTCTCGGAGATCAGGAAGCTCAATGAGGATAAGGGCGTCCACGGGATACTTCTCCAGCTGCCGCTCCCACAAGGGCTTGCCCACAGGGACGCGCTCGCAACAATAGCCCCTGAAAAGGACGTTGATGGGCTAAATCCCATAAACCACGGGAAAGCAATGCTGGGAAAGGATGCATTCGTCCCTGCAACCCCTAAAGGGATAATGACGCTGCTTGAAGCCACGAAAATAAAGCTTGCGGGAAAGAGCGCTGTCGTGATCGGCAGGAGCAACATTGTGGGAAAGCCTGTTGCAATGCTGCTATTGAACGCGGATTGCACTGTAACGATGTGCCATAGCAGGACCAAAAAGCTCGCAGATTACACGAAAAAAGCCGATATTATTGTGTCTGCTGTGGGAAAGCCGAAGCTCGTGAAGGCAAATATGGTGAAGCGCGGCGCAATCGTGATCGATGTCGGCACCACAAAAAATTCCAAAGGGAAGCTTTTGGGCGATGTTGATTTCAAAAAAGTTGCCAGAAAGGCATCATGGATAACGCCCGTGCCGGGAGGAGTTGGCCCCATGACGATTGCGAGCCTGATGCAGAACACGCTCAAGGCGGCAAGGCAGATCGAGAAAGTGTAATAGTGTGCCAAAACTGATTTTTTCAGAGCAGTCCTTGGGCAATCTCCTTTATTTTTGCGGCATGCCTCTTTATTATGCGGGCGGCATCAATTGAGAGCCCATAACCATAATCAGATACTCCTTTATATGAAACCAGAAGGGCATATGAATCCCTGTATTTCTGGCAATCACCCATCATGTACGGCTCAAGCTCATGAAAATATGAAGTGCCAGAGTGCGCCTTGTGGCTGGGGATCTTTTTCAGGAACTTCTGACAGATCGCGTTATGGTAATTTATTGCCGAATTTATGAAAAGGTGCGCTGCAGTATGGTACCTCTCCTGCCCATACTGCTCAGTGGCCACCTGGAACCTCTCAGATGCAAGGTCAAGGTGCTCTTTGTAGCCTTCCAATAAAGCCCCCTCCCCTGATCACTTTCCCCTGCTCCAAAATGCCCTCAATGAACTTGTCCTCCTCTTTAAGCCTGCCAAAAAAGTCATTTTCTGAAATAACGACTGGCGAGGCATTGACACCAAATGCACTCGTCTTGACGTCTGGGGCACTAGCTTCCTTTATGAATATGACCTTGGGGAAGAAGGAGAACACATGATGCTCTACTATAAATCCTCCATGACTTTTGTTGAACCAACACTCAATTCTCAGGACGGGCATGAATACTGGACTGTTGCCGCAACGAACAAGGAAACCATCCATGAATTTTTTGCCCAGTTAAAAAAGCACATGGACATGGCAAAAATAATATATGTGAAGGAGGAAAACGACATAGATTTTGCATTCCCGCTCGTAACGAAAAAGCTTTCAAAAAAGCAGAAAAAAACACTGGGGATTGCACTTGAAAAAGGCTACTACTCATTCCCGCGCAAATGCAAGCTCGAAGACATCGCAAAGGCAAGCGGCACAAGCATAGCAACTGTGCAAGAGCACCTACGGCGGGCGGAAGCAAAAATACTCAACCTAAGCATGGTAATCTGAATTTGATTTTTCACCCTTACTTGTTTGCAGCATGCGGCATTTTCCCATAAAGTGCCAGTATTTCCTCCTGCGTGATTGGCTTTTTTGAGTTGGATTGCAGGAACGCGTTCATTTCTGACAACCTTGCCTGCGTTTCTCTGAATCCCAAAAAAGCCCGGGGAGGGACTTTATTTGCAATACCATTTTGCATAGAACCCAGGAAACTTGCCAATACGCGGTATCCTGCATCATCGNNACACAAGGGTAGCCGGCTAGGCTGCGCATATTCCTTCCAATATAATCAAACTTATGGTCTAGCCCCCCCAGACCCGGTTCACAGTTTGCAGACGGCAATCTGCGCTTCCTTCCCTCCTTGAATTTGGCGTGTTTTTGCAGCATGTTAAAATTAATAATCCTAAATTTAAAAACCGATATCACCGTAAGTGCGCTATTCACTCCTCAATATACCCTCCCTTCTGCATCCCCCAAAGTTCCCTATAGAGGCCCTCTTGCGCGATAAGTTCAGTATGCTTTCCGGCCTGTGCCACTTTACCCCTCTCAAGCACAATGATCCGGTCAGCGTTCATTATTGTTGAGAGCCTGTGCGCAATTATTATCGTAGTGCGCCCTTTCATGAGGTTGGTAAGTGCATTCTGGATCTTATTTTCAGTCACTGAATCAAGGGATGATGTCGCCTCATCGAACACGAGCACTTTGCGGTCAGCCAGTATCGCGCGCGCAATCGAGAGGCGCTGGCGCTCCCCGCCCGAAAG
>DUGC01000065.1 GCA_013331625.1 Candidatus Iainarchaeum sp.
TTCCGCGAGTATGACATTCGCGGCATTGCCGGCAGGGAAATTGACGGCAACACTGCAAATCTCATCGGAAGGGCCTTTGCGACAATGGTGAGGGATTCAGGCGGGAAAAAAGTTGTTGTGGGGCGCGACAACCGCGAAAGCGGGCCTGCTTTGCTTAAGGAGCTGCTTGCAGGGATATCGGATGGCGGGGTNNAGGTTTATATCGGCGAAATCCCGACGCCCCTGCTCTACTATGCGGTAAACAAGCTCGATTGCGACGGCGGCATAAGCGTCACTGCAAGCCATAATCCCCCCCAGTTCAACGGATTTAAGGTAATGGTTGGAAAAGATGCAATTTACGGAAAAAGGATACAGGAGATTGCAGATATCATAGAATCGGGGAAATTTTCCGGCGGGAAAGGGAAATTTGAAGAGCAAAGCCTTGACAGAAAATACATTGATGAGATCGCAGGGCTTGTAAGGGCGAAAAAAAAGCTCAGGGTCGTAGTCGATGCGGGAAACGCAATGGCTTCAGAGATCGGCCCGCGCCTCCTTGAAAAGCTTGGCTGTGATGTCACGTGCCTCTATTGCGAGAAGATTTCAAGTTATCCANNTGAGAAGAATGTTGCCGACCTGAAAAAGAAGGTCATAGAAATCGGGGCTGACATCGGGATTGCTTTTGATGGCGATGCTGACAGGATAGGAGTCGTTGATGAGAAGGGAAGGCTCATGTATGGGGATAGGCTGCTTGGGATACTTGCGGCAGATGCCCTTGGCAGGCATAAGGGGGGGAAGGTTATTTTTGAGGTGAAGTGCTCGCAGGCACTTTTTGAGTGGGTAAAAAAGTGCGGCGGCGTGCCCATAATGTGGAAGACCGGCCATAGCCTCATCAAGGCCAAAATGAAGGAGGAGAAGGCGCTCATTGCCGGCGAGATGTCAGGGCACATGTTTTTTAGCGAAAAATGGTACGGGGTGGATGATGCGTTCGTTGCCGCGGCAAGGATAATTGAAATCGTGGCAAATTCAGGCATGAAGGTGAGCGAAATTGCCGCAAAGATGCCAAGCTATGCGTCCTCGCCAGAATACAGGGTCGATTTTGCAGATGGCGAAAAGTTCAATTTTGTGGAGAAGGCAAAGAGGCATTTTAAGGGGAAGTATGATGTGATTGATGTTGACGGCGCGCGCGTTATTTTCGACAACGGCTGGGCGCTCATAAGGGCATCAAACACCCAGCCAAAGCTCATATTTCGCTTTGAAGGAAAAACACAAAAAGACCTGCAGGGCGTGAAGGCAAGGTTCCTTGAAGAAATCGAAACATTTTCAGGCAGAAAGATCGGACTTTAGGCCACTCATTATTTTAAAGGACAAAGCAATTCATATTGTGGTACCTGTTTTAGGGTGCATCCCCATGGACGAAAAGAAGATGGCAGGATTTCGGAACGCTGCAAAAAAGCTCATTGACATGAATGTGCCGCAGGAGGAAATAGTTGCCGCCATGCACGAGCTTGGGCTGGGCGTGGCTGATGCAGGGAAGATTGTACAGGAGATTATGGATGGCAGCCGCCCCATAAACAGGGAAAATGAACCCAAAAATACATTAGTTCAAAGCGGGCATTCAGCAGGGACGGCCTCACTAATTGCAGCCATGGAAATGTCGCCAAAGGACGAAGATGCCCTAAATGGCAGGGCAGCGGACTATATCCCGCATCTGCACAAGGGCGGGCGCGGGAAGGTGCATGAAATAATTGTCGAATCGCCTATTGGGTTGAACGGAAAAAATACGCCGGCGCAAGGTATTGGAGGGCAGGCTGAAATAATCGGCAAGCTTGAGAGTATGGAGCACAAAATAGAGGAGCTTCAAAAGCAACTCGGGGAAAGCCCTAAAGGGAAAAATGCAAAGAAAGGCAAAGTGGTCTGATGGCTGAGAAATCAAAAGGCACTGCGGTAATAATTGAGAGGGTAAAGTCAGGAGTCCCCGGCCTTGATGAGATGATGGACGGCGGCTTTCCGAAAGGGAACCTTGTCGTGCTCTCGGGCGATCCCGGGAGCGGAAAGACCGTTTTATGCTGGCAGTTCATGTATGAGGGGATATCCAAGTATAACGAGAATGCGGTTTATGTCTCGCTTGAGGAAAATGAGGAGACAATCTATGAGGGCGCAAGGCAGTTCGGGTGGGATTTGCAAAAGTATGTAAAGGAGGGCAAGCTGCTCATCATCACAGTCGAGCTGTATGATTTTGAGAGGCTCAAGGCCGCAATTGAGGACAATGTGAAAACAATAAATGCCAAGCGCGTTGTGATCGACCCCGGCGTCATTTTCAGGCTTTTTTTCGACCGTGAGCTTGATGCGAGGAAAAGGATCGTTTCGCTCGGGAAAATGCTCAAGCTCATAGGGACTACCACCATAATCACAAATGAGATATCCCTTGACAAGCTCACATCGCTCTATGGCCTTGAAGAGTATGTTGCAGACGGCGTGATACTGCTCTACCACACAAAGATCAAGAACAGGTTTGTGCGCAGCATTGCCGTGCTCAAGATGAGGAACACTGAAATAACGGAATCCTTAAAGCCTGTTAAGATCACAAATGATGGCATCAAGGTTTTGGAGAAATCGGAACTCTTTGATGAGGTTGACTGAATGCAAAGCGTAATTGCTGCCTGCGGGGCTTGCTGAAAATGGCACAGGAAAAGAGCCTGAAATGGGACGAGGACAGGCTGCTTGCCGCCCTGAGCAAGGAGAACGCAGTCGAGCTGCGCGTCATGAAGGCGCTCGAAGACCTCACAGAGCCATTTACCATCCTCGTGCTCATCGATGCAAAGGATTATGCCGCGGCAAAAAGGAAAATACTCGAGCGCTATGGCCGCGATGACGAAATCATATACATAACCCTTAATGCGGGCTTCCCGAAAATAAAGCACGATTTTGAGCGCGAAAAGAGGGATTATGCAAATATCCGTTTCCTTGACATGGTGAGCGTTGAGGCAGGGGAAAGGGTTGTGGATGACCCCAATGCAGTATACATCAGCTCGCCTTCCGACCTCACGGACTGCATGGTGAACACTGAAAGGCTGCTGGCCGCAAAAGAAGGGAAGAAAGTGCTTGTGATCCTTGATTCCATTTCAACAATGCTGATCTACAACAACCCTTCGGTTGTGGAAAAGTTTACCCACACGCTTTTGGGCAAGATCAATGCGGCAAATGCGTCCGCGATTGTTTTCAGCTCCGATTACGAGGAGCGCGATGCGATCACCAGCACTATCGGGCAGTTCTTTGACCGCACGGTCAAGGTCTGAGATGATCATCTATTTGCAATGTTGCTGAGCCGTGGAAATGCGCATCAAAAAGGGCGTTGAGCAGATTCAGTTGTGCCGTGCCCTCAAGCCTTGAAACTTCCTTCAAAAGGCGGTCAAGTTCCTTGTGGCTCTCGCTGATCGCGGCTTTTGCCGATTGCGTTTCACGCTCAACCCTTGCGATTTCCATTGAGACCTGCAGGCCGGATAGCTCCTTTTCAACCCTGTACTGCTCGGCCTGTATGCTATTTGCCTTCCAGAAATAGTCGGTGAAGTAGTCCTTTTTTGAAAGGGCGCTTAGCAGCGCTATCCTCTTTTCCTTCTCCTCAGCCTTTAGTGCTATGTCGCCCCTGATTGCCATCCCCTTTGCCTTTGAAAGGACGTTTTTTATCACGGCACCGTTCGGGTCTGAAATTATTGCGGCAAAAGGGCCTGAGAGCAGCATGTGTAAAATGTCCTTTTCCTTTTGGGAAAGCGAATCCGAGCCTTCACTTACGGCCTGCATCCTCTTGAGGACCTTTTCAATTGAGGCCATTTCCGAATTCATGGATGAAACCACCGCCTCCCGCTCTTTTGCAAGCCTTTCTTTTTCCTGCAAAAGCCCCAGATGCTGCGCGTACTCATCGGAGGACTGCAGCTTTGAAAGCCCGGAACGCAGAA
The DNA here is from genome assembly GCA_013331625.1 of Candidatus Iainarchaeum sp. GTDB lineage: Archaea > Iainarchaeota > Iainarchaeia > Iainarchaeales > Iainarchaeaceae > UBA10205 > UBA10205 sp10205u. The sequence continues at coordinate 3,933 of DUGC01000065.1, forward strand.
GCGATAGCGATGATTCCTTTTCCTCAATTGAGCGCTTTGCTGCAGTGATTTTTTCCTGCACCCTGGACTTTGCAGCGCTGTATTCATCAAGCCTTGTGAAAGCCGCTTCCATCTGCTGCAATCTCACAATCCCTTCCGAGCTTGCCCTCTGGTTCAGCGCCTCCAGCGTTTGCGAGAGTTCCTGCAGCTTTGACCCAATTTCCTTCACCTCGTCTTTCAAAATGAGCTTTGCAAGGGCAATGTTTTTCCAGTAGGGCAAGATGTCGCTTTGCACTGAGCGAAGCGAATTTTGGGAGTAAGTGCGCACGGATTCAATTGTGACCTTTTGCGGAGGCAAAATCTTTTGGGAAAGGCCGGCAAGCTGCCTTGCAAGCGCCTTTTGCGATGTGACCACTATCTGCCTAAAGCGCCTGTTGCCCTCATCAGTGCTTATCTGCGTTTGCTCAAGTGCCGCAGCGGCCCTGGACAGGCTTGAGAGCAAAAACCTTATTTCCGCAAACTTTTTTGACGAGAATTCCGCAAGGGCGCGCTCCTCAATGCCCAGCCCGTCCTGCACCATTTTCCTCCCCTCCTCAAGGGTTGCCGTGCGGGCCGCCTGCTTTTTGCCGCCTTTGCCAAAAAGGAATGCGAGCAGCTTTTCAAGAAGGTTCATGCAAAAACAATTGAGAAAAGGTGTTTTAAGGGTTGCACTAAAAAAACACGGCAAATCGCACCCANNCCCAACCGACGAAACGGTTGCTTCGCACCGGCAACAAGGATTGAAAAGGTAATTAAAATCCCTCATTGCATAGGTTTTTGATGGAATGGAAAAGCAAGCTCAGCGGGCTTGCCCGCAGGATAAAAGCGCTTGATGATTTTGTAGTGGTGCACCATTACGATGCGGACGGGTGCAGCGCAGGGGCAATCATGTGCAAAGCGCTGCAGAGGGCCGGCAAGAGAGTTGGAAGGAAATGGGTGAAGCAGCTATACCGCGAAACGATCGCGCAGATCAGGGGAATGGGGACGAATTTTGTTTTCGTGGATTTTGGGTCAGGGCAGCTTGCCTACTTGAAGGAGGAATTTGGCGAGCGGCTCTTTGTCTTTGACCACCACCAGAAAACCGACGTTGTGCACGAGAACCAGTTCTCCCCATTTGATTACGGGATAAATGGCGGCACTGAAATAAGCGCAAGCGGGATCGCATTCCTTTTTGCACTTGAAATGGACCGGAAAAACATTGACCTTGCCCCGCTTGCATTGGTGGGGGCTGTCGGGGATGTGCAGGATTTTAGCGGAAAGCTCATCGGGCTCAATTCACAGATTGTGGAGATGGGCTCAAAATCCGGGTATGTGAAGGTTGAAAATGGCCTAAGGTTATATGGCAGGGTGACAAGGCCGCTTGTGCAGTTCCTCATGTACAGCACATCCCCAATGCTGCCTGAACTTACGGCAAACGAAGGCAATTGCGTCAAATTTTACCGCGAGCTGGGGATCGAATTAAAAAAAGGCGAGCAGTGGCGCAATTACAATGATTTGTCGCTTGATGAAAGGAAGGCGCTCTCCACCGCGCTCATACTCCGCCTCAATTCTTTCAATGTCCCTGAGTGGAAAATACAAGAGCTCTTTGGCGAGGTTTATACTTTTCCGCACGAGAACCAAAAGAGCCCGTGCAGCGAGGCGAAGGAATTTTCGACCCTGTGCAATGCCTGCGGCCGCCACGGGATGGCGGATGTTGCAATAGAGGTTTGCATGGGGGACCGTGAAGAAAAGTATTTCGAGGCGCTCGACCTCATGGCCGAGCACCGCAGGCAGCTGCGGCAGGGAATAGAGCATGTCACGAAAAACGGCGTGATGGAGGAGGAACATTATTACTGGTTTGATGCGGGACAAGAAATCAAGGAATCCATTGTGGGGATAGTTGCAGGGATGCTTTATGGCTCGGCGCTCATTGAAACAAACAAGCCCATCATTGCAATTGCGCGAAATGAGGATGGCACGTTAAAGATCAGCGGGCGCGCGACAAAGGAGCTGCTTGAAAAGGGCATCAATCTCGGGATGGCTTTTCGCGAAGTGTGCGCTGATATCGGGGATGGCAGCGAGGGCGGGGGCCATTCTGTTGCTGCAGGCTTAAAGCTCAATGCAGATAAGATTGAGGTTTTCAGGCAAAAGCTAAATGAAAAAATTGCAGAGCAGATTGCAAAAAGGAACGGGATCAGGGGGCATTGAGAATTGGTTTTCGATGCTTTAAGTGCTACATAAAACGGCAGGATTATTATTGATTCTGCAGTTTATTCCAGTCATGAGGGTGACTTTGGTTATTGCCTGCCTGCTCCTTGCGCTCAGCACAGCAACTTTTGCTGCGCAGGACCCGACAGGGAATGTGATCCTTACGCAAAACAAGGCACTGATTGATTCTTCTTTTGAAAACGGGAAGCTCAAGCAGCCGGTTGTGGACGGGATCAATTCGCGGCTTGGCAGCGTGCCTGAGGGCATCCTTGCGCTTTTTGGAAACAGCAGGACAAACGTTTACGTGGAATTTGACGATGCCACTGTGCAGTCTTATTGGGCCATCATGAAAAATAACAGGCTTAAAGAAGTTGCAAGCGGGGCAAGGGGCGAAGCCGATGCTGAAATAAAAGTGAAGGAGAGCACGATTGAGCGCATATCTTTTTCAGCCGACCCGGTAAGCGAATTCACGGCAGCAATAAATTCAGGCGAGATAACTTACAACGGCCTTAGCCCGCAAGGGCAGGTGCAGGGCATTTTCGTAAGGGTTTCTTCAGTCATATTTGACATACTCAACAAGCTTGCAAGGCTTGTGGGGATTGCCAAATGAGCTGATTTTGAACCCAGCTTTTTTTCGGCAAACAGCTTGTGCCCTTGCTGTCGGAGCTGAAATATGGGGTCAGGACAGACATTTTAAAGGGAACCGCATCAAAAACTGGACAACAAAAGAGCTGCTCGAAATGATGATGAAGTGATCGCGGTTTCATTTTTGCAGCTTTGGTTCCTGCGCAACTGCGACGATGTAGTTTCCTGTGCGATCCTTTTCAGCTTTGAATGAATTCTTTTCCGCCGCTTGTATGAATGCATTCCTGCGCTCGCGCTCTGATGGAGAGAGGCCAGGGTAGATCAGTNNCGCGCCTTCTTTCCTGGCTTCGCCTAAAACTGCCGAGAGCAGATGCTGTCTCCAGCCGCCATAATAGGTTGCAATTGCCCTTGTGAGTTCTGGGGGTTGGCCGGTTTTAAAATGAGCCTGCATGAATTCGATAACCCATTCTTGCCTCCCTTCTTCAACTATCCCCTGTTTTTTACGCATCCCAAGAGATCCTACCGTGCCTGGGTACGCATCAGACTGCCCGCCCTCCCTGAGAAACTTGCGAGCATCGTCAAAAAGTGCCAGATGCTCCGGTTTTGGGTAAAAGACCCAATTTGAAATAACCGGCAAACCCCCGGAAAAACGGACAGGCCCGAAAATACCCCCTTTGCCACACGAAGTGCTTGCAGAAAAGTCCCTGCAGCAGATGAGCCCGAAAACTTTCCCCGTGCCATTCTTCCCTTTATGCACAAAAGAATGCCTCTTGAGAAGATAGGTGGCAGGA
>DUGC01000039.1 GCA_013331625.1 Candidatus Iainarchaeum sp.
ACCCCGACACCTGCAATCACGCGGGTCGTGCAAATTGATCCCGGCCCGATTCCCACTTTAATGCCGTCGGCGCCCGCATTAATTAGCGCCCTTGTGCCTTCCGCAGTTGCGACATTGCCTGCAATGATTTCAACATCAAAATCCTTCTTGTACCTTTTAACCGCATCAAGCACATTCCTTGAGTGGCCATGGGAAGTATCCACCACCACAACATCCACTTCCTTTTCGACAAGCGCCCTTACCCTGTAATCATCCTTTGGGCCCACCGCAGCCCCCACAATCAGCCTTCCGCGCCTGTCTTTTAGCGCGTGGGGGAATTTCTGCTTATTTTGTATGTCGGTAATCGTGATCAGGCCCTTGAGCATGCCGTCTTTATCAACTATTGGGAGCTTTTCGATGCGGTTTTTGTGCAGGATTTCAAGGGCTTCCTTGTAGGAAACCTCCTTTTCAACTGTGACAAGTTCAGAGCGGGGGGTCATTATATGCAAAACTTCCCTTGAAAGGTCATCTTCAAAGAGCATGTCCCTGTTTGTGACAATTCCCACAAGTTTGCCATTATCGACCACGGGAAAGCTGTTGATGTTGAATTCCTTTTTGAGCGCCCTTGTCCTTGCAAGGTTGTCTTTTGAGGAAATCGTGATCGGATTATTGATTATCCAGTACTCGGCCCTCTTGACTTTTTCAACCTCTGCCGCCTGCGATTCGGGCGGGAGGTTTTTGTGGATGATGCCAATGCCACCCTCGCGCGCCATTGCAATTGCAGTTGCGTGCTCCGTGACAGTGTCCATGGCAGCGCTTAAAAGCGGGATATTGAGCGTAAGCCTGGGGGTAATTTTTGTCTTTAAGGAAACATCCTTTGGCAGTATTTTGGAAGCCGCAGGGACAATTAGCACATCGTCAAAAGTGAGGCCAAGATCTCGCGATATCTTTTCCTTGCCCATATTGACTAACGGATTATATGGTTTAAAAATGTTGCAGTTGCCCTTCCAATTAAGTTTCATGGCTGTTGCGGGCCTGGTTACGCTGCTTTGTGGAGGCGCTCAAGGATGCGCAGCGTGCCCTCGACGTCCCTGACCTGCGCTTCCAGGGCTTTCAATAGGCTATCCCTTTCCCGGCTTTTTTCAGCTAGCATTCTTTCAAAGTGTTCGCGCGATTCGGACTTTTCCCAGTCAGCAAGCACCGGTGCGCGCCTGACATCCTCTATGGCAGCGCGGCGTTTTTTTATGTAATCTTTCAATGTGGGAATTGCCTTGTTGGATTCGGCGAGGTTGAATGCCGATTTGTCAGCAAACCCGAGAAGTTTGGAAGCATTCAAGAAAACATCACTGTAAGTGGCTCTCGTGTCGTTGGAAACCCCCTGCCTTCGTGTCTTCACCGCTACAGCATTAGCCTTTGCCAAAATTTCTTTTCCCAGTCTGGCAAACCTGGAAGTCACGGGCCTTGCATTCCCGATTTTTTCATCAAATGTCCTGCCCGGAAAAGAGCTGATCAGCTGAATAGCAATTATGTCCTTTGGCACCAGCGTCTCAATTTCCCAAGTGTAAGGGAGGTTCGGGATAGAATATTGGCGCTGCGTAAGAAGCCGCCAAAAATACATGCGCTGGGCCTTGGGAAGGGCTGCAAGCTCGCCCTGCACGCTCCTGCTGATGAGGCGGGCGGCGGCCTGAGTTGCGGTAAATTGCTTTCCTATCCTTGTATGGGACTGGACTGGCTCGCCTGCATGATTATCCCTAAATTGGAAAAAATCCGGCCCAGCTGCGGCTTCCGCCTTCCATTTCCTTTCATTCCAGCGACTAATCGTTTGTTCAATCACTTTTTTACTGATGCCATCACCTAGCAGTATTGGCATCCCTCTACCCCTACCTGCTCCCCGGGAGACCTTTGCATTTTTTTTCCACGCCCGCATGGCTCTTTGCCTCAGCAGCCCCGCTTTTGCCCGCTTTGAAATCATCCCTGCAATATTCATAGCAATAGTTCACAGAGCAGATATATAAAAGTTGTTTTACTGATGATATAGGCATGGAAATGGATTACCTGCTCAAGACGCTTGCAAAGCTCGTTTCATTCGACACAGATTCCACTGCAAAGTCAAATTACCTGCAATGCGCAAAATTCATTGCAAGCGAGGCAGGGAAAATCGGGCTTAAAGCGCGCATAATCGGCCTGAAAGGGAAGGATGGCAATCCGCGCCCTAATGTGCTCATCGAGAGCAAAACATATTTTGGGGAAACCGTGCTCCTCATGGCGCACTATGACTGCGTGCCCTGCGGGCATGGGTGGAAAACAGACCCTCTCAGATTAACGCGCAAAGGTGATATGTTCTATGGACGGGGTGTGTGCGATGACAAGGGCGCAGTGGCATGCTCCCTTGCCGCGCTAAAGGAAGCCTGCGCCCGGAATACATTTACAAAAAATGTAAAACTCTTTGTTGCCTGCGATGAGGAAGTGGGTGGCGAGTATGGGGCAAAGCTTGTTGCAAAAAAATACCCCAAGCTGCTTGCGGCAGATTACTGCATTGCAATTGATGGCGACCTTGACCGCCTCTATATCGGCTGTTCAGGGATTGTCCATGGCACAATAACACTAAGGGGAAAAGGCGGGCATGCAGGATATGATTTTGAAACAGATACTCTCCTTCATCGCGCAATACCGTTCCTCGCGGAATTTTCTGCCTACAAGGATGTGCGGGAAAAAAGGCGCTCAAAAATTAATGCCCCCAAAAACCCTGTTTCAGATAAGCTTTTTGGCAGGTTCAATATCACAATGCTCAATGCCGGCGAGCAGCACAACATCATACCTCGCGAGCTTGAAATAGGCTTTGACATGCGCCTTGTGCCTGAGGAAAATGCCCCGGTGCAGGCAAAGGCGCTAAGGAAATTCCTGTCCTCAAAGATGCGCAAGTTCAGGTTGAAGGGGAGCCTTGCAATGTCATTTAGCCCGGGATATTTTGAAAGGCAAAATGGCCTTACAAAGAAAATCCATTCAATCGCTTCACGCGTAACCAGCAGGGAACTCTCCATTGCAGGCCAGTTCGGGGGCACGGACGCGCGCTACATCCACTCTATCGGAATTCCCTCATACTGCTTTGGGCCGGGTGGAAACGGCATGCACACATGCAGGGAAAGGATATCGGTAAAGGACCTCGAAACGACAAAGTGGTTTGTCGGGGAATTGGTCAGTTCTAAAATTTTACAATAGAGAAAACCGGCTAAACCCCCAAAAAACGCCACTACAACAATATTTAATACTATACAATTAATTGTATAGTATGCAAAACAATAAGTTGGCCGTGTTACCGCCAAACCCTTTCAACCAAAGTTCGCCTGTAGACCCGAACGACTTTGTCGGAAGAACCCAATATCTGGAGGAATTCAGGCAAAAGCTCAGGCAAACCTCTACCGGCTCTCTTGCAAGCATGTCGGTAGCTGGCGGATACGGGATAGGAAAAACGTCATTCCTTCACAAATGCAAAGCAATATCAGAAGAACAAAACTCATTGGCAATTTATTTTTCCCTGAATGAAATGGACAAATTGACAAAAGAAACCCTTGCAAAGATGCTGATTGAACGCGCCAAAGAAAAAGTCCAGGAAGAGGTCATACTCCAAAGGATTTCTTCAACAATTTTCAATGCACTGAAGAGAATCAAAATCAAAACCGGCACAGGAATAGAGCTAAGCATTTCAAATGAAAATGCTGAAGGGTTCCCTAACCTTCATTCGGCATTGCTGGCAATGTGGAACCACCTGAAAGGTACGAAAACCGCAATTATTTTCCTTATAGATGAGGCACGGGTGCTTGAAAAAAACAGGGCGGATTTGATACTTTATTTAAGGGCGGTTCTAGAGCAGTTGCAGGTAAATAAAATACCGATAATGATTGTTCCGGCGGGAAAATTATCCATAACTGGGCCTTCGGGAACGGGCTTTTCCCCGTTGGTAAGGACTTTCCCCCCTGCAATACTGGAAAATTTCAATTATCAGGAAAGCAAGGCATTCATTGAAAAAAAACTCGGCCAGTCAAGGATATCAATTAAAGAAAATTTAATGGAAAAAATATTCCAGGTAACGGAAGGACACCCGTTTGTGCTCACTGCATACATGGCTGCAGCATATTCCAAACTAAAGCCCGGTGAATCAGAATTAAAGGAAGAATATTTTTATGCCGCGGACATTGAATTTGTTAATAGAACCCTTGCACCTTTCTTTTCAAGGTTCTATGACCAAAGCGGGAAAAATAACAGGGGCATATTGTCAAAAATGGCATCCAGCCCTAAAGG
>DUGC01000119.1 GCA_013331625.1 Candidatus Iainarchaeum sp.
TGATAAAATTGACCATAAAATTCTCAGCCTGCTCCTGGATGATGGCAGGGCATCGTTTAGCGCGATTGCGCAGGAAGTCAAGCTGACTGATGTTGCGATAAAAAAGCGCGTCGAGCGCCTCAAGCGGCGCGGCATAATAAATAGCGTGAGTGCCGACCTCAACCTCAAGGCACTTGGTTATGAGAACCCCGTGTTTGTGCAGATCCGCTCCGAGCTTTCAAAGAACCGCGACGTCATAAAAAAGCTCAGGGAACTCGATTATGTGCTCGAGCTCTATCAGGTGCTTGGCGAGTACAATATCTTTGCAAAGCTCGTGGTGCCTGACCTTGACAGCGCGGAAAAGTTCGTCGACCGCCTCGGGACGCTTGATGGCGTTCTTGACATAAAGACCCTTGTCGTGATTTCGGAAGTGAAGAAATCCAAGGCGCTGCCCTCGTTCTCGCTGCAAAAGACGCTGGAGTGAGAAGGAAGTGGTTTTAATTTTTTTTGGGCTGGTTTCACACTGCCCTTTTCATTTCTACCTGTTGTTGCCGGTCTTCTTCCCCGCGCATAAAACGTCTTTGCCCCCTTTGCAGACCCGCAGCGAAGCAGGCATCTTCTGCTTGGAATTCGGGTATTTTCCAGCCATGCAATTGCCAACTGGTTGGGGGGCTTGCATCATAGTTTACAACGCCGTTGGCAAGAACGCACTTGCCTTTAGGCGGGTGATGAATTGCTGGTGGCGGCGTTGTGTGCTGNNTTTTAGGGGCGGGTCGTTTTACGATTATTCCAAAACCTTCGCCTGCTTTCCGAACCCTTTTAATTGGGTTGTGGCGCAAAGAGTAGTATCATGAAGCTTATCATTTCGGAAAAGGCAATTGCGGGAAAAAATATCGCCTCAATCCTTGCAGGCTCTGATGTGAAGGAATCAAGGGTCGGGACGGCGCCGGTATTTCGCTTCAGCTATGGCGGTACTGATGCTGTAGTGGTGCCGCTGCGAGGCCACATTACAGATGTCGAATTTCCCAAAAAGTACAGTTACTGGGTGGGCACCGACTTGCGAAAGCTCGTCAATGCGGAAATTGAATATGCAGGCACTGAGCCGGCCATAATATCTGCCCTAAAGCAGGTCGGAAAGGATGCCGCTGAAATCATTGTTGCAACCGATGCCGACCGTGAGGGCGAAAGCATTGGGGTTGAAGCCCTCAATTATATCAGGGAGGTTAATGTATCCGCGAAAATCAAGAGGGCATACTTTTCGGCAATCACTAAAAAGGACCTCTCGGATGCATTCTCAAAGCTTGTCGATGTCGATTACAATTTTGCCGATTCTGCCGATTCCCGCAGGGAAATTGACCTTATATGGGGCGCTGTGCTCACGCGCTTCCTCTCGCTCGTTTCAGGAAAGCTCGGGCAGGACTACCTGAGCGTGGGTAGGGTCCAGAGCCCTTCTGTGGATTATTCCGAGGACATCTTTATCAAGGGTCCAGACGGTCTTTTTGGTGTAGAAAAGATAGGCCGATTTGTCGAGGAAAACTCCATTGAGCTTGAGAGAATTATCGGCTCTTGTGAAGTATTTTCCGCAAAGTGCGGCTTTGAGGCGCTATGTTTTAATCCCNNTGAAACCGGCAGGAGAGTGAAAATTACCGGCAGTCATTCTGTGTTCGTAGTGAGGGATTCTAAAATACAGGTTCTGTTAGGGGAAGAACTGCGGGAAGGGGATGTGCTGCTTGCCCCGAAAAATTTTAACGTGCCGGAGATGTCGCAAATTGATATTTTAGGAATGCTTCAAAAGCATAGCTTCGCGGAGGGGAAAATATTTGTTTATGGCGCCCAGAATAAAAAATTCATCCGGCTTACTGGGGCTGGCAGGAAGTGGTTAAGGTCAAGGCGGAAGGAAACAGGGCTTATTGTCTATAAAACCCGGTTCAGGTCATCAACTATATCTGGATGGGAAACTGGGAAGGGAAAAGAAGCGAATTACGGGCTTTTATGCGATTATTTACAGGCGCTTGGTTCAAATATTGATTTCTTTATTAGTTCCGCATTTGGAAGTGTTGCCCCCTTGAAGCGCCAGATATTAAACATTAAGCATGTTCATAACAATTCATTAATAAGTGATGGTGCCGTTCTGGGTTGTTCAGACCGTCGCTGGGTTTTACCGCTCAGATTGCCGGTTACAAGAGAATTTGCCAGGCTTCTAGGTTATTATCTCGCAGAAGGTAGTACAGTAACACGCGGATGTGTGCTTGATTTTGGCCATCATGAAACGGAATTGGTAAATGACGCTGCTTTTTGTGTGAATAACGTATTCCACAGGGCTCCTTCAATTAAAAAAAAGCGTACGTCAATTCAAGTGGCTTTTGGAGGAACTCTCTTCACTAGGTTTCTCAGGGATGCACTGCAGATTGGAGGGAATGCTAGAAATAAGAGAGTGCCAAAGGTTGTTTTTAGTTTCCCCAGGGACATGAAGCTTGAATTCCTGAGGGGGTACTATGAGGGGGACGGGAATTATTCAACTTCAGGCCAGCTTGTATGCAGTACTGCCTCTGAAAAACTCGCTTCCGACATTGTATACCTGCTTTCTTCACTGGGCGTTGTCGCCACAATGGGCAGGCATATTAATAATTCCCCGCTGCCTTCAGGGAAATCAAAACATAATCCAAGGATCTCTTATACAGTGAAAGTGTCAGGGAAAAACAATTTGGGGTTAATGGAGCGGGCAGTCCCGATCAGGCACTTGGAGCGGCTGAATAAGTATCTGGCCAACGGGATTTCCCGTTGTGGCTTTGATGGCATACCAATTAAAGAAACCGGCCTCCATGAGATATGGCTTGACCTGCCAAGGCATTATGCCCAAAGATTAAGTGCCCAAAAACTTGCTGCATTGGTGCAAAGCACGAACAAGAAACTGGGGCAACAGACAGTTTTAGGGTTGAATCTTCTGGCTCAATCTGACCTTCTTTTCCTCAGGATCAATAAAATCTCGTTATGCAAACCTTCAACTGACTTTGTTTATGATATTTCGGTAAAGGATAATGAGAGTTTTGTCGGTGGCGCAGGAGGCATAATACTGCATAATACCCTCGCACTTATCGTTAACCGTGAAAAGGAGAGGCTTGCGTTCCAGAGCAAAATGTACTGGGAGCTGCTTGCGACATTTGAAAAGGATGCAAAAAAATTCACTGCCGAGCACAAGAAAGGGAAATTCTGGGAAAAGGAAGGGCCGGAGGCCATTTCAAGGCAAAGCCATGATTTTGGCACAGTTGCTGAAATTAAAAGCCAAAAGCGCGTGCTCAAAAAGCCCACTCCATTCAACACTACCGATTTCCTGCGCGCTGCAACCACGATCGGATTTTCCGCAGGGCAGGCAATGGATATAGCAGAGCGCCTCTATCAGGAAGGCTACACTTCCTATCCGCGCACTGACAACACGGTGTATCCCCAAAGCCTTGAGATTTCCGCAGTTCTCGGTGAGGTCGCAAAAGCAACTGAGTTCAAAAAGGATTGTGAAATCCTCCTTGGAAAAAAGGAGCTCTTGCCCTCGCGCGGCAAAAAAGAGACAAAAGACCACCCGCCGATATACCCTGTAAGCGCTGCTTTGCGCTCTAAGCTTTCCGATAGGGACTGGAAGGTCTATGAGCTGATTGTAAGGCGCTTTTTTGCAACGCTGGCAGATGATGCCATCACCGAAAACCAGTCTGTTGAGCTCTTGGTGGGGGACGAGCCTTTCATTGCGCGCGGGCAGAAGATTTTAGATGCGGGGTGGAAGGCATTCTACCCGTATTCGGAAATTTCAGAAGTCCTATTGCCGCACCTTTCAAAAGGGGAGCGCGTGAAGCTTTTGAAAATGGATTTTCTTNNGCCAGTCAACTCTCATCAAGCTCATGGAAGATCTGGGCATTGGCACCAAAAGCACGCGCCACACAATTATCCAAAAGCTCTATAACCGCAAGTACATAGCCGGAAACAAGGCGGTCGAACCCAACAAAATTGCCTTTGCGGTTGTTGATTCACTCGAAAAGCACAAAGTTGATGCCGTGAAGCATGAGATGACTGCGCTTTTGGAAAAGGAAATGGACAAGATTGCGGCAGGAAAGCGCAAAAAAAGCGAGGTTGTCGGGGAGTCGAGGAAAATGCTCATGACAATCCTTGAGCGCATGATTGAAAACAAGGATGCGATAGGCTCAGAGCTGCGTTTGGCGCTGCGTGGCGATTCACTCGTAGGCAAATGCGACAAGTGCGATGGCCAGCTGCGCACGCTTATCAGCAAGAACCGCAAGCGCTTTTTGGGCTGCACGAATTATCCCAAGTGCACAAACACTTATCCGCTTCCCCAGAAGGGGAAGATCCAGCCCCTCGGAACGGTTTGCGACAAATGCGGCACGCCCAAAATAAAGGTCATAGGCCAGCGCTACCGCTTTGAGATGTGCGTGAATCCCGGTTGCGTGACAAAGGCGGAATGGAAATCAAAGGCGGCGGCAAAGGCCGCTTCGCAGCAGGATGGCAAAGTTGCCGCGGGCAGTGCGGCCGTGAAGGGCGCAAAAGAAGAGGAAAAAATATTATAGGCCTGATGCTTTCATAGGTGAAAATCTAATTTTAAA
>DUGC01000023.1 GCA_013331625.1 Candidatus Iainarchaeum sp.
ATGCTCCAAAACAGAGTTTTGGCGCATCGTAAAAGCAACAGCTTTTACTCAGTAGCGCGATCGTTGTCTAGTGGTTATGATTCGTCCTTGCCAAGGACGGGGCCCGGGTGCGAAAGAAAAAGGTGTAGCTCGTTGTCTAGTGGTTATGATTCGTCCTTGCCAAGGACGGGGCCCGGGTTCAATTCCCGGCGGTCGCACTCTGATTTTTACCTAAAATCAACACCTAAATTTTATTGATTCTCTCCCAAATCAGGTTACAAACCTGTTTACATACTTCCTGTGCGCTTTTCGAAGCGTCAACAAAAACAATGTTTTCAAGCGGGAAAATGCCCCTGAGGCCAAGAAAGCCACCCCGCACTTTTTTCAAGAACTCCTTTTTCTCAAAGCTCTCAATGTATTTTCGCTTGCGGTCGGCGCCTATTCGCTCAAGCGCAATATCCACGGGCACATCAAGAATGAATGCAATGTCGGGGGCCGGCAGCCCCTTGTGCAATTCCCTTATTTTTCCCAAAGGGATCCCCTGCAGGCGCTGGTAGACAAAAGTGCTGTACTTGTAGCGGTCGCAAAGGATTATTTTGCCTTCTGCGAGAGCAGGGCTGATCACCTTTTCCACATGCTCAAGGCGGTCAGCCACATAGAGGTCAAGGAACTGGAGCGCATTCACGCTTGGATCAACCTTTGAGCGCAACAGCTCGCGCAGCTTTTTCCCATAAAAGCCCCCGCCCGGCTCGGCTGTGGGCAGGATACGGTTTTGGGAAATGCCTTTTTCGAGAAGGAATTTTTCCACCTCGCAAATCGCGGTACCCTTTCCGGCACCATCAACGCCATCAAACACGACAAAGAGCCCTTTCATGAGCAGAATAAATGTGTAAAAAGTATTAAAGGCGCTTGCAAAGCATCGATTTTAAAAGCGTCATCGACAAAAATAGGAATGCGCACCTGTGGGGTAATGGTAGCCTTAGAGCCTTCCAAGCTCTTGGTCCGGGTTCAAATCCCGGCGGGTGCATATGGGCCATCTCTTTTTTAAAGAAAAGAAAACGTAAGTTGCCCAAAACTGCGGGCAACAGCGAGCCAAACCCATGCATTAGCAAGGGTTGATGCCCCCCCGCCGCGCATTTGCAGCAAGGCAGGGCTTTGACAAAACCCCATTGAAAGAAAAAGCAGCAGCATTCATGAGGGGGACTTTTGCAAATTGAACCCCTTGGCAAAAGCCATGCAAATTTTTTAACAAACCAATATTCCGAAAACCGGGGCGCATTAGTGGAAAAGCCAGCGCTTTTTCCTGCAGCCCGTGCACATGCAAATCACCCCCGTTAATCAGGGATATGGGGGATTTTTCCCGTCGCGCACGCGCACGAGTGTAGGCTGGCCTGCGATGAAAATCTTCACAAACCTTCCCATTTCAGCCCCTTTCCTACCCCTCATTAAATCACCAAGTGTATTTTCCGTTGCAAACTTAAAAAGGGTGACGACCAGAAAATAGCTTTAAAGGCCGCTTTATTGCCCATGAGGGCACATTGTAAAGAATAAGAAACGGAAATTAACGGAGTGAAAAACTTCGGGAAAAAAACCCAATTATTACATAAAATATGACAAAATGACCAAAATTTTACAAAATGATTAAAACTGGCCAGTTTTTATTTTTTTTGTCTGGATTTTCGGTATGGCATTGGGAAATGGGGAGATCAGTTCCTTATCTGATACAGTCCGAAAAGAGATAAATACGCTCCCACATGTGAAAACGGGCCTGAGCGAAGGAATCATCAACTATTCTGCATTAGCACGAAACCTGATGCCTTCGCTTTCAAAGCGCCTAAACAAAAACCTCAATGAGGAATCAGTCATTGTTGCAATTAAAAGGTACGCAGATGAGCTCTCCGTGACCCCCCTTGGAAGCAACTATCTTGAGATGTTTGCAAATTCCGAGCTGACCCTCCAGGACAACATGGCTTATGCGCATTTCCACAAAAATGACAGGCTGGTCAAAAAAGTGGAAGAGCTGTTTTTAGAGGAGAACTGGAAGGTCGGGGAAATGAGGATTTTCATACAGGGCGCAGACCAGGTCATGCTCATTGCAAAGCGGAGCAAGGTTGATGAACTTTCCACTGAGTTCGAGGCAGACAGGCTCTTTGCGCTCATGGATATAGCGCTCCTCTCATTCCGCATGCCATTGCAGGCATATTCCCTCTACGGGGTCATCGCCGAAGTCACAAGGCAGCTTGCGCAAAAAGGCATCAGCGTTGAGATGGTGACATCGGCTTCAGACCTGCACTTCCTTGTGGAGGAAAAGGATGCCGAAAGGGCATACAGCACCCTCAAGGCAATAATAAAGAACGCGCAGTCGCTTGTCGAAGGCAAGGGCAAATAAACGATAATTATTAATTACAAAAGCGCATTAACTCATTTTCATGAAGCACGCAAAATGGCAGCAGATAGCGCTTGAGCGGATTTACAGGCTCTTCGAGCTTGCGCAGCAGGAACTTGAAAAGCATCCGCAGCGCAGCAAAAGATATGTAAACATTGCGCTTGAAATATCAAAAAAGGCAAGGGCGCGCATCCCGGATGAGCTCAAAACGAGCTACTGCAAAAGCTGCCATGCTTATTTAGCGGACGGGAAAAATGCCGACGTGAAAAAAATCGGCAGGATAACATTTGTGAAATGCCGCGGATGCGGCTTTGAGAGGAAAACGGGGCGGAAAAGAGGGGGAAGTGAAAAGAATGGCCACAATTGAGGATTTCCAAAAGCTTGATGTACGGGTCGGGAAGATTATTGAAGCGAAGGATTTTTCGCAGGCAAAAAAGCCGTCGTACAGGCTGCAGATCGACCTTGGAAGTGAAATAGGGATAAAAAAGTCATGCGCGCAGCTTGTGAAAAATTATTCCAAAGAAGAGCTTGCAGGAAAGCTGGTCCTTTGCGTTGTGAATTTCCCTGCGCGCCAGATCGGGCCTGCAATTTCCGAGGTGCTCACACTCGGGGTGCCTGATCGCGAAGGGAACTGCATCCTTATCTGCCCTGCAAGGGAAGTGCCGCTTGGCGCAAAGATGTATTAGGGATTTCCACTTTCCGGGATTATTTACCTGCGCAAAACAAGCTAATTGCAAAGGACAAAAACAAGGAAACACGATCTGCCCCTTATGGCCCGGCATAAGGGCTTTTGGGGGCCTATCGGCAAGGCTTTGTTTCCATCCCAATGTCCGATACTATTAGGTTATTGGGGGCAATTTCACCCCTCGCCATATTTTTATATTAAAGGCAGCTATTCTTTTACGATGCCGGAAAAACATCCTCACGCAGCATTGATTGTCGCATTCACCTTACTGGTTTTGCCGGCAGCTTTTGCGCATGAAACCCCCAGCCCTTATTCTGATGAATATTATGACTGGAGCGCAAGGACTGACAGGCACAATATGCCTGCAGGCATATTTGAGCAAACCCCTTTCCCGATAACGGAAACTGGTACAGAATATTCTATAAAAAATGACGAGAGCCCTGCGGGTAAAACTTTCTACCTTGGCACAAAGTACTTTGTTGACGGGGGCTATAACGGAGGGCAAAGCGACGGGAGCTGGGAAAAACCGTGGAAAAGCATTTCTGCAGCGCTTGCGAAAAGCGGAAGCGGCAATACCACAATCATAATAAGGGGGGCGCATGATGATTTCAACGGCATTTATTACGGGACATACTCGCTTGCAAGCAAGGCAGGCATTGACGACACGCACAGGTTCATGCTTGCAGGTTATGGCCAGGAAAGGCCAATACTTGACGGAATGTCAGGCACTGAAGGGGTGCTCAGGCGCGGCAGCACTATCCCTCGCGACGCATACATCAGCGTGCAAAGGCTTAAGGTGCAGAACACGCAGGCAAGCTGCGTGAGGCTGGGGTGGGATGCAACAGGCGATAAGAGGGACAATTATTTCAGCGTTATCGATATCCATTTCTATGAATGCGGCAACAGGGCAAATGAAATGGGGACGGACGGCAGCGCCTATTACCTCAATTCCGACTACGGGTGGATCTTCCATTCCACTTCCGAGCACACATTTGGCCACGGGTTCAAGATCGGGGACGGGTCATCACACAACATCACCGAATGGTCAGTTGCAAAAGACATAGGGTGGTGGCAGGGGATACCGCTTGCTTTCAAACAAAGCCCGGTGGCATTTGACTTCCCTGTCGACACCGATTCAAGGAACCAGCACGACAATATTGTGAGGTATAATATCGCAAATAGCGTGCTCAATTATGCACTACAGATCAGGCGCGTGAAGGGCTTTAGCGTGCACCACAACGAGTTCTATGATGCAATACACCATGATGAAATCCCCCCGCAACGCGGGACAATAGGGAAATACATTGCAATAATTTTTGCTGGGCAGGCAGACGGGAATTTTTACTCCAATATTTTAAGGGACCCGGGAAACCCGATGGCCAGCCTGCTTTTTATACAGGCAGAAAATGTGAACAGCCCGAAAATAAATATTTACAATAACCTGTTTTACGGGGCAACAGGCCACTCAATAGTGGTCGGATACAACAATTCGACTCCTGTGCGGATTTTGAACAATACGATCTATTCTGACAATTCCTCATCGGCGTTATACAACCGCGCCGGGACTTATGGGTACCAGGTTTACAACAATATAATTTACCAGGCGGGGGCCGGAAAAATATTTGAAACATACCTTGGCACAACCAGCCCCGAGCATTCAAACAATGTTTTATTCGCCCCGCAGGGGAGCATCGGCCTCGATTTGAACGCAACTGAAACCGGTGCCGACCCGCGCATCTCAATCCCATCCGGGGCTTATTCAGCCCTGTTTGGAGAACCGGATGCAAATTCTCCTGCGATCGATAACGGAACAGGCATTGGAATCTCCTTCAGTAATCATTTCAGGGGCACAGAAAGGCCGCAGGGAGCAGGATGGGATATAGGAGCATTCGAGTATACCAGCGGATCAGGCACGCAAGATCCGCCACAGCAGCCAGTGGACACTGATTTTGACGCAGTGCCAAATGCGGGGGACAAATGCCCCAAAACTGCAATTGCAGCAAGGCCTTTTGTCAACATATTCGGCTGCGCGATGCCGATAGCAACACACTTTGACATAAAGCCCGATTTCAATGCAACTGACATCAACGGACTGCAAAGCCTTGAGCTGGGGATTTCCAGTTTGGGAAAAATCGTTTACAGCAATAAAAGCATCATTCTTGTAAAAATTTCTTCAGGCGAAGACGAGCGCCTCAACATCGATGAAGGCCTTCTCATTTCACAAAACAAAATCACGCTAAACCAAAACAGTTTGCCACAGCTCAATTTTCCCGCGGCAATAACATTTTACAACACGGATTTCAGATCGCCAAAAATACTAAAGGACGGAACGGAG
>DUGC01000036.1 GCA_013331625.1 Candidatus Iainarchaeum sp.
GGGCTGCCAACCGGCAGCAATGACGGTTCAAGCTGGGAAAATGCATGGGCTGAATTTTCAAATATCGACTGGGGCCAGCTGCAATCGGAAGCTGCAACTGAGCCGGTGACCGTTTTTTTAAAGAAAGGTTCTGTGAGCAATGCCCCGCTTATCGCAAAGGGCAGCGGCTCGGCGCAAAACAGGATTGTGTTCACAACCCATACATCTGACTTTGGGCCAAATCCGGCCATTGAGAATGCCACAGACTCCATTGACACGGCAGGCTTTGATTACCTGACAATGGAAAACATTGAAATACGGGGCAGCCCGTACACCGCTTCAAAAAGCAGGGGGGTTGTAGTGCGCTACGATTCTGAGCACATTACACTGCGCAACCTCGATATACACGACATTGACGCGCATGGCATCGCATTCACTGTGAAGGGGACTCCATCAGGCCAGATAAGCGCAAAAAATACCCTTGTGGAAAATAGCCGCATCTATAATATCATGGGATCCGCCGCCAGCCATTCAGGCATATACGGCGGCCCCGGATACAGCATTATCAGGGGGAATAGAATCTACCGCGTGTGCACTGATGCGATCATGGGGAGCTTTGACAATTCAGTTATTGAAGGGAACGAAATTTACCAGCTCGGGCTTGCAGAACTGGGGCCAAAGTGCCCAAGCACTCACCCGGATGCCATGCAGCTCACGCCGCAAAATATCACCATCAGGAACAATTTCCTCCATGACCTCCTTTCACAGGGAATATTCCTCGAGTCATACGGAAGGCCCATGGGCAACATCGAAATTTCCAACAATATTTTTATCAATGTGCCAAGCGGAAGGGGCGCAATAAACATTAAGGAGGCAAATGATCGCAACAACCACATTTTCGGGTACATCAGGGTAATGAACAACAGCATTAGCCGGGGTTCGAGCGTGATGACACTCTATTCAACCCGCAATACGCCCGACAGCCTTTCAGAGCTGGATGAAGTTGTGTTCAAAAACAATGCATGGGGCGCTGAAACACGCGGAGTGCAGTTCGGGACATCCAATTCAAAAAGCATTAACCTTATATCAAATAACAACATCATCGGCAATGGCTCCATGAACCTGAAGGGAACAGCATATACAACCCTTGAGGATTGGCAAAGCGCGCTTGGCGGCTGCCAGGGCAAAGAAAATGACTGCAAGAGCCACTGGGCTAAAAGCCCACAGTTCATATCCCCAATAGATGTGCATCTGCAGGCAGGTTCAATGGCAATAAATGGCGGCGCAGACCTGTCAGAATATTTTTCAGCCGATAACAATGGCACTCCAAGGCCCCAGGGGGCAGGCTGGGATATCGGGGCCTATGAGTATTATGCAGGGCTGGCAATGCAGCCTATAGCGCCAAATGAGCCTGCGGGCACACCACCGCAATCCGGGCAAAAATGCAGCCAAGCCAGGGCGGGAATCGAAAGCCCCTATATCAACCCTAATAACTGCCCCATTCCGATAGCAACTAAATTTGACATCAAGCCGGATTTTAATTCTCTTGACATCACGGCAATAACCGACCTTAATTTGGGGATATTGCAACATGGCAAAATCAGCTGGAACGATGCAGACATCAACCTTACAGCAAAAGTGAATTCAGGATATGACCGCCTCAACCTCGATGCCGACCTCAACATAACCAAGCACAAAATCGCCCTCAACCAAAACAGTTTGCCCCAGCTCAATTTTCCCGCGACAATAACGCTCTACAACACGGATTTCAGATCGCCGAAAATACTAAAGGACGGAACGGAGTGTATCGCATGCCGGATTATAAGCTATGAGCGCAGCGCAAAAACGATTGTGTTTTCCGTGCCGGGATTCGGCCCAAATTAAAGGCCCGGTTTTTCAGGCGGTGGCTCCGTTGAAAATATAAAAAGGCCAGCCATTTTGGCATTTGGCCATTTTGACCCAGGGTATTTCTGCCTTTGGAAAACCCCCGAAGGCCGGAACGTCGGCCTTATTTTACCGGGATTTTTCCGACTTTTTCAACACAGCCTCAGGCGGTAAAAGCCTTTTATATTAGAATAATCTATTAGATGCGGAGTGGATAGGGTGGCCGGTACTTTTGAGGAAATGTCAATCGGGACAAAGCTTGCAGTGAGCTTTGCGGCTGTGCTCTTTCTTACAACATGCCTTGGCATAATTTCCTATTTTACCCTAAATGGCCTTGTGAACGAGAGCATACCCGAACTTGAGATCGACGGCAAGATCGCCGTCAGTATCCTGCAGATGAGGCGCTATGAAAAGGATTTCCTCATGGAGGACTCCAAATCCCAAAAATTTTTTGCAAGCGGCAAGAGCCAATACATTGACACGTTCGAGGGCTACTACACACAGGCAATGAAAAATATAGCGTTGCTGCGCACCATCAGGGAAAAGAAGGGAGACAAGGAAGGGGCATACAGGGTTGATGAGCTCAAGAGGCTCCTTGTCGAATACAGGACGAAATTTTACGCTTATGAGCTCAAGGTGCGGGAGAAGGGTGATGCAGGTTACGGAATTGTCGCAAAGATGGCCGCAAAAAGGGCAATGCTTGATGGCAACCTGGGCGCAATTCAAGATCCTGATGCCAATATAATATATGCGAGGAGTGAGCTTCACAGGGCACAGGGCATCGAATCCCTTTACCTCTCAAAAGCAGATATAAGCCTGCAGGAGCCTTTCCATTCGGCAATGGATAGCGTCATGGCTGCAATAGCAAATTCCGCTGCCGGAAAAGAAACAAAGGATGCATTGATCTTCGGCGCAAAAAGCTATGCTGAAGGGTTTGACGAAGTGGCGGCAATTGATCGGCAGATCGGCCTGAACCTCTATGATGGCATGATCAGGGAATATAAGGTGCCTGTCCACAGCATCGACCCGCTCATTGAAAAGGACATGCAGGAGGTGTGGGATTCCATTGACCGCTCATCGCGTGCCGCAACCTACACTGTGCTGTTTTCCGCACTTGCCCTTCTCGGCCTTATAATAGTCCTTGATGTCCTGATCCTTGGCTCAATTACCCGCTCACTTGCAAGGACTGCAGGCAGGGTGGAATCGGCCTCGCACCAGATGTTTGCAACGGCAGACGGGGTGAACACGGCCACTATGAGCGTGAACAGGACGATGCAGGAGATCTCGAGGGGCACGGAAGGCCAGAGCAGGGAACTGCTGGAGTCAAGCAGGCTCATGCATGATGCGAACACAACCACGAAGGACATGGCAGCAAACATTGAAAATATCACTGCCGAGGCGCAAGGGGTCGCGCAAAGGGCGCAGGAAGGCGGCGAGAGCGCGCAAAGGGCAAGGCAATCGCTCGGTGAAATCAGCAGCTCGATTGGCGAATCCGCGCTCTCAATCAAGGAGTTGCAGAAGGTCTCTGTTGAAATCGGGGATATGAGCGACACCATCAACGAGCTTGCAGAACAGACGAACATGCTCGCGCTCAATGCGGCAATCGAGGCATCGCGCGCAGGGGATGCCGGCAAGGGATTTACTGTTGTTTCAGATGAAGTTAGAAAGCTTGCAGACCAGAGCAGTGATGCAACCGAGCAGATCAAAAAGCTTTTGCGGCAGGTGCAGGCCACGGCGGACGGGGCCGCACAGACTATTGACCGTGGCACAAAAAGGATAGATGCCGGGCGCGTGATTGTTGGGGAGGCACTTGAATCGCTGCAGTCAATAAATTCAAGCGTTAAGCAGATTTCGGCAAAGATAAGCACTCTTGGCACCGCGGCGCAGGAGAATGCCCTGAAGATTGACAAATGCACGGCAAACATCAGCGAGGTGGCAGCAATTGCTGAGCGTACTGCCGTGGGTAGCGAGGAAGTCTGTGCCTCAAGTGAGCATATGGCACAGGCAATGAAGGATGTGGTGGTATCTGCAAAGCAGCTTGAGGATGAAGTGAGGGCGCTGCAAAGGCTGCTTGGCACAACAGGCAGGGGCAATGGCAGATGACAGGGAAGGAAAGTGAATGCGGGACGGCAACATTCCATGTTGCAGGGAAGGAATTTGGCATAAGCCTGCTCTGCACGCGTGAAGTCATCGGAAGGTTTGCATTAAGGCATGTTCCAAATTCGCCGCAGCAGGTTGCAGGGATCATAAGCCTTCGCGGAAGGATCCTCCCGGTAATTGACCTTGCAAAATCAC
This sequence comes from Candidatus Iainarchaeum sp., assembly GCA_013331625.1. Taxonomy (GTDB): domain Archaea; phylum Iainarchaeota; class Iainarchaeia; order Iainarchaeales; family Iainarchaeaceae; genus UBA10205; species UBA10205 sp10205u. The sequence continues at coordinate 4,159 of DUGC01000036.1, forward strand.
TCGGGCTTGAAGGGAAAACTGCAGCGAACAGGAAGAAGATCATTGTATGCGACATTGGCAAGGGGAGGCTTGCAGGCATCCTTGTCGATGATGTGGGCGGCATTATAGGGCAGGAAAGCCCTGCCCCAAAAGGAGGCATGGCGACAATTACAATTATTAATCCCGAAAGCCTACTTATGCAAGAAGGGACAGTGGCCGGACCGGAGGTCAGGTAGGAATGACAAAGATATTGGTTGTGGATGACAGCGCATTCATGAGGAAGATACTTACAGGCATTCTTCAAAAGGCAGGATATAACGAAGTTTGCGAAGCATCAGACGGCGATGAGGCGGTGGATGTTTTCTTGCAGCAAAAGCCTGACGTTACCCTTCTTGACATAATAATGCCGCACAGCGGCATCGAGGCGCTTTCCGAAATACTTTCCAAAAGCGCCGCGGCAAAAGTCATCATGATAACCGCTGTAGGCCAGGAGGGCATAATGAAGGAAACCATGGATATCGGGGCCATTGATTACATAATCAAGCCGTTTAGGGAAGAGAAAGTAATTGCGGCAGTAAGGCGGGCACTTTCATAGAACCGCAATGGCTGCAGCAAGCAGGCTGTTGCCGGGATATTCCCTGCTGCAAGCGGACTTTTGGCACGGATGTTACCGCCGGCTTTGGCAGGCCAGGAAATTATTTTTATTATTTAAAAAAATGAGTGGTGTTTATGGTCAGGGTGCTCATTGCAGACGACTCAGGTTTCATGCGCAGGGTCATCCGCTCAATACTCCTTAAAAAGGTGGGGATTTCCGTCTGTGGTGAGGCCCAGGATGGCTTTGAGATGCTTGAACTTGCCCGCTCATTGCGCCCTGATGTGATCCTCATGGACATCCAGATGCCCAAGATGGATGGCCTGAGCGCCCTCTCAAGGTTAATGGCCCAAAATCCAATACCGGTAGTTGTATTGAGCGCTTTCACTTCCAAAGATTCCTATCTTGCAATTGAATGCCTCCAGAACGGGGCAGTAGGGGTCATTGAAAAGCCCGGCGGGACAGTTGCGGGGAACATTGACTCGCTTTCAGAGGAGATTGTGCAAAAGGTCATGGCCGCATCCAAGGCAAAGGTTGCCATCAGAAGCACAGCTGTTGAGCCTGTTGCCATACTCAAGCAGTCCATTTCCAGCCTGCCTGCTGCGCGGGCGCTCATTGTAGTGGTTGCGGGCACGGGCGGCCCTGCTGCACTCGAGCTTTTTTGCGCGATGCTCCCGAAAGGCATAAAGGCGGGGATAATGATTGCCCAGCACATACAGGGCAGCTTTGTAAAAAGCCTTGTGGACAGGCTCGACTCGACATCGGCAGTCATTGTAAGGGAGGCATGCCAGGGCGAGGAGATATGCGAAGGGGTGGTGTACCTTTGCGGCAGCCATGTCGCGGTTTCACCGCAAAAGACAATTGAAGTGCTCCCCGGCCCGCCCATCAACGGCAGCATCCCTAACGGGGATGTGCTCATCGAAAGCGCGGTCGCTGCCTTTAAAAACGGGATTATCGGGATCGTGCTGACAGGGGACGGGACTGACGGCAAGAGGGGCATGGCACTTGTTAAGATGAATGGCGGAAAGGTGATATGCCAAGATGAGGAGACATCAGTCATTTTCAGCATGCCATCACAGGTGATTGCAAGCGGCAATTGCGATTTCGTGCTGCCGCTTGATAAAATTGCGCAGAAAGCGGCGCAGATAGCAGGTGAATGATTCATGGGGATGGAAGAGTACATGGAGGATTACCGTGCCGAGGCGCTTGAGCATATTGGGGAGCTTAATGAAAGCCTGCTCTTGATTGAGAAGGATGCCCGTGACAAGGAAGCTGTAGACAGGGCTTTTCGGCAAATGCATACCCTCAAGGGGATGTCTGCCACGATGGGGTTTACACGCCTTGCCACTTTTTGCCACGAGATTGAGGATTGCCTTGATATCATACGTAAAAACCCCGCATCTGCCAGCGGCCAGCTCATTGATGCCCTTTTTGAATCCCTTGATGCGATTGAAAAGATTGTAAAGGAGGTTAAGGCAGGCCAGCAGGAAGAATTTGATGTATCGCAGATTTCGGGCCGCATTGGCGCCCTCAAGTCCTTGCAGAAGGACGCAGGCGGGGTTAAAATGCCTGAACCAAAAACGCAAGAGCCTGCAGGCGGGGGCATTTCGCAAGAAACCCAGTCGGTAAGGGTGCCGATGGAGCGCCTTGACAGCATGCTCAATATTTCCGGCGAGCTGGTGATCATTAAAAACAGGCTCATCCAGCTCCTCAAAGTCTATAGGGGAAGGGACCTGCGGGACGCGGTAAACGATGCCGACCGCTTCATAAATGCCCTGCACGGCGAGGTGCTC
>DUGC01000112.1 GCA_013331625.1 Candidatus Iainarchaeum sp.
TGATGAAAAACAAATCTACAGGATCGACCACTACCTTGGTAAGGGCCTTGTGCAAAGCATTGATATTTTACGCGCGGGGAACAGGATATTCTCGCCGCTATGGAACCGCGAAAACATCGACCATGTGCAGATCAACATGCTAGAGGATTTTGGCGTTGAGGGCAGGGGCGAATTTTATGACCGCGAGGGGGCGCTGAAGGATGTGTGCCAAAGCCACCTGCTGCAGCTGCTCTCGCTTGTCACGATGGAAATTCCCAAAAGGTTTGATGAAAAATGCATAAGGGATGAGAAAGTGAAAGTGCTGCGCAAAGTTAAAGTGTCCCAAAATGATGCAGTGCTCGGCCAGTATGAAGGGTATAGTGCCGAAAAAGGGGTGGCAGCGGATTCTGATACCGAAACGTTTTTTGCGCTAAAGCTCGGGATAGATAACAAACGCTGGAAGGGCGTCCCGTTTTACCTGCGCTCGGGAAAAGGGCTTGCAAAAAAGTTCGCGTCCATATACATCCGCTTCAAAGAGCCCAATTATACTGTATTTGAAGGCCAGAGCCTCAATCCCAATTACCTTGTAATACAAATACAGCCCGAAGACGGGATGCTCGTGCAATTGAACGGGAAGGCCCCGGGGGAGAGGATGAAAGTGGTCCCTGTGAAAATGACCTTTTGCCACGAGTGCATGTTCGGCCCAAACACCCCGCAAGCATATGAAATTTTGCTCTATGACGCCATTGCAGGCGACCAGCGCTCATTCATACGCGCTGATGAAGTGCAGCACTCGTGGAAAATCATCGACAAGCTCACAAAACGCAGGCCAAAGGTGCACACTTATGCAAAAGGGTCTTTTGGCCCAAAGGAAGCTGATGAAATGATAAGAAAGCACGGGCGCGAATGGTTCAACCGCATAGAGAATGTTGTGCAGGGGCTTTGAACTTAATTTTTATAAAACTTACAGCTTTTTCAAAAGCTCCATTGCAAGCCTCACTCCAAATCCCGACCCGCCCTTTGGCATGTAATCTTTGGCATCATCAAGTATTGCCGTNNCGCAAATCGGCCTTTTCACCCGTCACCTCATCGAGGTACTCTTCAAACAGAGGCATCACCCACACCCGCTCATATGTTGCAAGGCCTGCAGCAGAAATCTTTTCCCCAAGCTCTTTTGAAGTGGTGACGACACCCGCGCAATGGGACCCCAAGGTCTTTACTATCGAGCCGGTTAGCGTGGAATACTCAATTATGGCTGACGGATCGTATTTTTTCACGCCATAAGAGAGCACATCAGCCAAAACCAGCCTCCCTTCAGCGTCCGTGTTGAGGTTTTCAACGCTAAGCCCCATGTAGGACGGTATCACATCACCCGGGCGGTATGAGCGCGAATCCACAAGGTTTTCAACGCACCCGAGCAGGCCCACAATATTTTTCTTAAGCTTTAATTCAGCAGCGCTTTTCATTATCCCGATCACGATCGCCGCGCCTGCCATATCCATGTGCATCCCCAGCATTGAATTTGCAGGCTTGATGTCAAGGCCGCCACTGTCAAAGCACACGCCCTTGCCTGCAAACATTACCCTTTCCTTTGAATGCGTATCCCCGCGGTATTCAAGGATAAGGATGCGTGGCTCCGAACTTCCCGCCTTCCCGACATTATAAATCAGGTTAAGCCCAAGACGCTTTAGCTGGGCGCCGCGCACAACCTTCAGGTACATCCTTCCAGCCCTTGCGATTTTGCGCGAGACATCCTCAAGCTTTTCAGGAGTTACTGCATCACTATTGTCACTCACAAGGTCGCGGACCAAAAGCACGTTGCGGCAGACAATATGCGCGCTGTGCATCGCCGGCTCAAAGCGCTTTGCATAACTGGGAAAGAGGATTTTCTGGACGCGGAATTGCCTGTCTGCAGCTGCCTTATACTTGTCAAAATAATAATTTGCAAGGAATGCGCCTTCAAAGGCCGCCACACAGTGCCCGGCTGAAAGCCCCTGCGAGGCAAAATACACAGACGGTATCTTATATGATGAAGCGGTCCTTGCAGCCTTTGCAGCTGCACGGCGGTAATAGTCCATATCAATGCTCTCGCGCTTCCCAAGCCCCACAAACAGCAGCCTTCGCTCTGGCATGAAAAGTGAATCAAGCTTTTTTCCGGTAAATGATGCAGGAATGCCGCTAATCGGGATTTTATCTCCTTCGTAGGCAAAATGCACATGAAGGGCGCCTTTGGGTTCGTCAGAAAAAGAAAAATGCGTTTCCATACATAAAAACAAAAATAAGGTGTTTTTAACCTTTCCAATCTGAAAATGCGACCAAAAAACTTAATTTAACTGCCCTATGCAAAGTTGTAATGCCAAATTTCACCCTGAAAGCAAACGCACAGGCAGCAAGGGCCGGGGAATTGCATACAGGCCATGGAACGGTAAAAACGCCATTCCTCATGCCCGTTGCAACAAAAGGCTCCGTCAAATTGCTCTCAAATGAGGAAGTTGAATCCACGGGGACGCAGTGCCTGATCAGCAACGCGTTCATCCTTTCAATGAAGCCCGGGCTTTATGTGATTGAAAAGCACAAAGGGTTGCACAATTTCATGGAATGGAAAAGGCCACTGTTCACGGATTCGGGCGGCTTCCAGGTTCTGAGCAAGGAGTTCTGTTTGGGGCTCTCTGATGAAGGGGTCAGGTTCCGCAACCCTTTCACGGGCAAGTCATCGGTATTTTCTCCCGAACACTCAATTGAAATACAAAACAGGCTGGGCAGCGATGTTGCCATGTGCCTAGATGATGTGCCGCATGCAGGGGAAGGGGCGGAAAGGGTCCGCGATGCAGTGAAAAGGACAATTGAATGGGCAAAGCGCTGCAAAGAGGCGCACTCAAACAAAAAGCAGATGCTCTTTGGGATCGCACAGGGAGGGATCAATAAGGAACTGCGCGAGGAGTGCACAAAAAAAATCATTGAACTAGGATTTGATGGCGTTGCGCTTGGCGGGCTTTCCATCGGGGAGACAAAAGGGAAAATGTTCGATGCCATAGGCTCTTCAATTGGCATCATCCCGCAAGATAAGCCGCGCTACCTGATGGGTGTCGGATCTTTGGAGGAAATGCTAAAAGCGATCTCGCTCGGGGTTGACTGCTTTGATTCCTGCTTTGCAACCCGCACCGCAAGGCACGGGCGCGCATTCACCTCAAAAGGGAACATCAATATAGATTCTGCAGTTCACAGGCTCGACCTTTCGCCGCTCGATGAAGGATGCGGCTGCTTTGTTTGCAAAAAGTACTCGCGATCCTACATCCACCATTTATTCCGCACAAAAGAGGAGAATGCAGGAAAATACCTGACTTACCATAATATCTTTTTCGTGCAGAATGTGCTCGCGAAGGCAAGGAAGCAGATAGTGGAGGGGACATTTCGGGACTGAAGGCAAAAATATGGAGTTTATTGATTGGGCATTGCCCCATTTCCACAGCCCAGTTCATTGCCGGCAAGGCAATTTCCTGCAATATAAAAAATTATGAGGTGCCAAAATGCACCTGCTGGCAGAAATTTTTTGACATGCCCCAAAAAACGGCATTTTTTAAAACACCCCGTTTTGTGGCAAATAAAAGAAAAGGGGAACCATAACCCCAAAATTAGAACGCCCCCATTGGGATTTGAACCCAAGTCTCAAGGTCTTTCCGCAGCCATGCCATTTAAAGGCAAGATGAACCATAACTGGCACTTTTCTTTTTTCCCAGGTTTTTTCTTTTCGTGCAAACGAAAAGAAAAAAGCTGCGCCGGAACCTCGCATTCTATCCTGGCTATACTATGGGGGCCTAGTAGGAGTAATAAAGGGCAATTAATAAATACTGTCGCAATAAGGCAAAAGGGGGCAAAAAGCGGCTTAGCCAAGGCTTTTAAACATTTAGAATTTCTATTTTCCCTATGGACCGCGACAAGGTTATTGCAATTGTGCTTGTCGTCGGATTCGCCTTTCTCATTATAGCGCTTTTTGGCGTTGCTGCAATTACAGGGTATGTATTGTTCTTTACAAGCCCAGAGCCGGCGCAGGCGGCTTCCGGTGCAAATGACCAGCCCGCATGGAAACCCCCAGTAACGGGAAATGTCGGCATCCAGAGCGCTAATGCAGATGGCCAGACTGATGAGTCCCAAAGCGATGATTTGGGAAATGAAGAAGAGGAAGAGCCTGCCCCTGTGTGCGGCAACAGCATTAAGGAGAGCGGGGAAGCGTGTGATGCAAATTCGGATTGCAGTTCCACGCAGGTTTGCAACAATTCGTGCCAGTGTGTTGATAAGCCGGTTGAGAGAGCAAAAGTTGAAGGGCTGCAAATTGAAAAGATAGTTTCATACTGGTGCGCACCCGATTTCAACGGCAAGAAGGGCCTTGCTGCAAAGATTTTGAGGTTCAAGAATACCGGAACAGCGGATTTCACTTATAATGGCGAGGTGCAGATCAGCGCGGAAACCGGGGATACGAGGGACAGTGTTGTAACAAACAGCGCATTCAGGTTCACTGTCAAGGCTGGAAAGACACTTGATATTTATGGCACCAACCTTGCGCGCTCTTCAGCCCCTTTCATCTTTTTGGGGGCAACCCCAACAAAGACCAAGCTCACGGTAGATTTTGGGCCAACCAAGTACATCGAATATGAGTATACCCTGCGGGCAAATGACTTTGCATCAGTTGGCTGTCTGTAAACAAGCAACTGCCGTGAACAATCGGCAATGGCTTTACTGACTCCTATTTTTTGATGCGCAGGTTGTAAATCCGGCGAATTCTGGGCCTTGGGTTCATGAGTGTTGTAATTGCCCCCCCGAACGGATATAAAGTTCAGTCTGTGTGATGATTCAAAATCAGATAAATAGAATTTTATGGTGTGTTGTCACCAAGTTGCCTTCGTGCCTATTTTTTCCTTGTGTTTTAAATCCGCTTTTGCTCACAGCTTTTGGGGGCGTATCAAGAGTAATTCACTGATCCATGCTCTTTTCATATATTAATGAATGGATTCGGGGGTATCTCATGGCTATCTGAAAGCCTCTTCGTTCCAATATTTGCCTCATCGGAAAAAATTCAGGGCTATCTGATGTAGTCGCTCTAACTTTGAGTGCGTTCCGCCTTTTTGCAAGGTCAATGACTTCATCGGTGATCCAACCTCCATTTCCGCGGATACGTTTCAGGAATGGCACCCATAATGAAACGAGTTCAAGTTCCCGTTCTTCTGGTATCCAGTTCACAATGGCGCTTCCTTTAGAGCCAACATAGTTAGGCAAAGTTCCCACATAAAGTGTTTGCCCGTCATCTTTCCACAAATATGGCGTCCTCATTAATCGGCCAAATGCTATATGCTCGCAGTTTAATCTTCCACTAGATGAGAACCCTTTAGGGAGATCAACAAACCTGGGTCGCGAATAGTATTCTGCTGGACTGTTTAGTTTTGCCTTGAAACGCACCTTTGCTTTCCCGCTCATTTTTCTGGCCGTGACGCGCAGCATGAGAAAGATAAATGGGTTGAAGCATTTAAACTTTTCCTGAAGATAAAATTCGCTTTTCAAGCATTTTCCCACAACTTCCAACCCTGCCAGTCACTTTCAATCAAAACGCATATTTAGTCATCACCCGCATAATTTCAGCGTGGCTCTGGCCTTTCAGCCCTTGTAGAGCATCCCGTAGTAGAGGTTTTCAATCATCGCCCAGTATTCCATGCGCTGGCCGGTAGCCTTGTCAACGGGCATTTTGTCGCTTACAAAAAATTCAGGGGGGAATGAATAATATACAACCCTCCCTCCAAGGCCGCTTGAGACTATTGCGGGAAATTCCCTGCCAAAATTAAGATTCCCCTGCCTGAGCCAGAAATAATTTGATGGCGCAGTGGCAAGCAGGTTTGTGCCATAATCAGTGTATGCAAGCGCCGTCTGGTATGCATCCTCATCAATTTCCACGATTGAAAAATCACCAAAAACCGGCAGGCTTTGGGAAATGCCATTCACGATGCGGCTGTCCTGCTTTACAATATCAAGTACGCCTGCCAGCTCACCTGCTTTGCAGCCTGCAAGCTCGCAGTAGTTTGCCCTGTACTGCACGCCCAAAAGATGGTCAAAAGAGAGCTGCTTTCCTGCGCTCTTGCGCGCCCATGGGCCGATGAATTCAGCCCCCGCCCCTGCTTTCCTCTCACCCTTTACTAAAAAATAATTCGAGTCTGCCTGTTCGGGCGGTGCCTGCGAGCCGGCATCGCCGATCCACACAAGCCTGCCCCCCCTGTTCACATAGTCCTGGATCATTCGCAGCTGGGCCGAACTCATTGTCCTTGCGCGCTCCACAATTACCAGCTGGTAGTTTATAAGGTCGGGGACAGATACTATCCCGATGTCTTTAATGCTCACGCGCGCCCCGATGCGTGGCGACCTCAGCACTTCATAAAGGTATTGCGGATCGCCCAAGCCATCCTCGCCATGCACTATAAGTACCTTTGGCTTGCCGCCTGCAATGAGCGAATAGTAAATCTCACATCCAAGGGGGCTGTAAAAGCCGCAGGACACAATGTTGAAAAAAACCAGCAGGAACGATGCGGCTGCAAGCAATATGAGCAGGATTGCAAATTTTGGCGCTGAAGAGCCCTCGCTTTTCTTGTCCATGTAAAATAAAAGCCACCCCCCTAATTAAGGATTTCCATCCCATGGGCTGTATTGAAAAAGTCGGAAAAATCCCGGTAAAATAAGGCCGACGTTCCGGCATTCGAAGGTTTTCCAAAGGCTGAAATACTTTGGATCAAAATGGCCAAAGGCCAAAATGGCTGGCTTTTTATATTTCAATTGAGCCCACCCCATGCCAAAAACCCCTTTTTGTTTGAAACACGCATCTATATAAATCCAGATTTAGAATACATATGCATGAAAAGCACGGCAAGGATGCTTATAGGGCCTTCAGACCTAAAGCCAAGCAGGACGAATTTCCGTGTCCGCGGAATTTTCAACCCCGCTGCTATAAGGCTTGCTGACGGCAGGATAATGCTGCTTGCGCGGGTTGCCGAAACCCCCCTGCACGGCGAGCGCTATTTCCTCGCACCCCGCTTTGCGGGAAGAGACAGGCTGAAGATGGTAATAGAAACCATCCCGCGCCACAAATGCCGCTGGGATAAGGACTGCTTTCGCATCCATGGCGATATAGCACGGCTGCCGACCATTTCACATATGCGAAAGATTATTCTAGATAAGGACGGGCTGCAGGTTGACCATATAAGCCAGAGGGCAGATTTTTATGGCCTTGTCGATGACGGGGATTTTGGCGTGGAAGACCCTAGGATCACTTTTCTCCAAAATGAGAAGAGATATGCAATGACATATGTCTCTGTTTCAGCGTTAAGCGGTGTCTCGACTTCGCTTGCAATCTCTCGCGACCTTGAAAGCTGGGAGAGGAAAGGGATAATTTTCCGCCAGCAAAACAAGGACGTTGCAATATTCCCCCAAAAAATAAACGGCTATTATGTGGCCCTGCAGCGGCCTGAGGGCACCATGATATTTGACAAGCCAAGCATTTGGATATCATATTCAAAGGACATGCAGTTCTGGGGAAAGGACAGGCCGCTCCTGCGCCCGCGCGAGGGATCTTGGGAGGAAGTGCGCATCGGGCCGGGCACAGTCCCTATTAAAACCGCGGAAGGCTGGCTGCACATATACCACGGCGTGAGATATAAGCAAAAGGGAAACGACTCATCGCCAAAAATATACAGCGCGGGCGCGATACTTTTCAGCCTTGAAAACCCTGAAAAAATCCTCAGCATAACGCCAAAAGATGAGCCGCTCTTTTGCCCTGAATCCGGTTTTGAAACGCAGGGCTTTGTGAACAATGTCATTTTCCCCACTGCAGCGGTATCCCACGGCAAGGACCTTCTGATCTACTCTGGGGCAGCAGATTCAAACATAGAGGTCAGGAAAATCGCAATCAAGGAAATCCTCAACTCCCTTGGCTAAGCTGCCAGCGGCACTGATCCTTCGCGCCCTTAAATGCTTTTTGCCACAAATGAAAGTCAGGCCGCCGATTTTTTTAATGGAAAAATTCAAAATTGAATTCTGTTTTTGGGAAAAATGCATTCCGGATTAAAATTAATGCTGTTTCCGGTAAAAGTGCGCAAAAGCAAAAAGTAGATAAACAACAAGTGCGTCTTATTTACAATCTTTCCAATAAAAAAATAAGGCATTGGTAAAAATGTGCGTAAATAAGATCATTTTCGTGTCAAGTTACCCGCCGCGCGAGTGCGGAATTGCGACTTTTACAAAAGACCTCTCGGACTCCATCCAGAAAAAATTCGGGAACTGCATAATCCCTGCAATTGCCGCCATCAATGAATCCGAGTCCACCCTCTATAAATATCCCCACAAGGTTTCATTGAGGATCACGGAGCAGGACATTGCAAGCTATGAGAAGGCGGCGGCAAAAATAAATTCCATTAGGTCTGCCGGCATTGTCAACATACAGCACGAGTTCGGCCTCTTTGGCGGCCTGTATGGAAAGCATATATTGCGGTTTATGGAGCTGCTCAATAAAAAGGCCATAACCACATTCCACACAGTCCTTGAAAAGCCAGATCAGGAAAGGAAGGAGATAGTAAAGCAGATAATCGAGCGGAGCGGCAAAATAGTGGTGATGACGCAAACCGCAAGGTCAATCCTTATAGATGATTATGATGCAGACGAGGAAAAGATTGCAGTGATACCCCACGGCGTTCCGAGCATTAGGTTTTGCCGCATGGATCGCCTGCGCAAAAAGTACGGGGTTGCCCAGAAAAACATCATACTTACCTTTGGCCTCCTGAGCAGGGGCAAGGGAATAGAAAATATCATAGCAGCAATGCCCCTGATCCTCAAAAATAACCCTGACACTGCATATATTGTTGTCGGTGAGACCCACCCAAAAGTGAGGCTCAATGAGGGGGAGAGCTATAGGCATGAGCTGCAGGGCCTTGCAAGATCGCTCGGTGTTGAAAAAAAAGTCCGTTTCCTTGACAAGTTCCTGAGCCTGAAGGAGATAGTCGAGTGCCTGCAGATGGCAACAGTGTATGTTTCGCCTTCACTTGACCAAAAGCAGATATGCAGCGGCACAATAAGCTATGCGCTTGGGGCAGGCAAAGCCATTGTGGCCTCACAGAGCAAATACAACAGCGAGGTCCTTGCGGATGGCCGGGGCATAATTGCCGGGCAAAACGATCCGGAAAGCTTTGCCCGCGAAATAAACATGGTCCTTGGGGATGATGCGCTGCGCTACAACCTTGAGAAGAACGCATTCGAGTATAGCAGGAAAATGACATGGCAGAATGTCTCGACGCAATATATATCCGAATTTGACAACGTTTCCCCCATTGGGCGCGAGGGCTTTAGCAAGCTGCCGCGCA
>DUGC01000078.1 GCA_013331625.1 Candidatus Iainarchaeum sp.
ACCGCCGAAACGGTTGTTTTTCAGTTCCCCCTAAATTCCAAAAAAACGGTTTTGTGGGGGAAACACCCGGATTTAGCAAAATCACTTCTCTTTTTTATTCCCTCTGGCCGCCCTTTTATCTTTTTCCCGCTGCTGCTTTTTCATAGTATCAAAGGTAAATTGATGGGTGTTCAGGGCTTTTTCTTTTCCCGATGTTCCTTGCAAAATCCCGGGGATTGTGCGGGGCCTTGCAAAGGCCTGCTTTGCAAGGTTTCTTTTGGCCGGGCCCAAAAGAAAAGGCTTTTTCACAACCGCGGGCAGGTACTTTGGATCCTTGGCCTGCGCGGCTTCTTTTAGCATCCCGTAGCGCGCGCCTTTTTTGGGAAGAGCAGAGCGCATCTCATCTTCCATATCCTTCCTCATTTTTTCAATCCCATCAAGGTATTCGCCCAGCTTGCCTATATATTCCTCTTTTGTTATAGTGCCGGTTGCGAGCGCCTGCCTGAGCTGATTGAGCCTTATCTTGCCTTGGTCTAGATCATTTGCCCCTGCAATTCCGCTTTCACCTGCCTTTTTTTGTGAAAGAATGGCCGATGGCGCATTGGCGGCAGGAGGCGCCTTTGCATATATTGCCCCTATCAGAAGGAATGCAAGCACAAACACGATCCCGAGCAGCAAAACCAGCATCCCGAAAATGAGCGTATTATCAACTGGCCCGCTATCCTGCGTATTTTTTCCGTTTCCGGTTTGCCCGCCTTCAGGCATCCTTTCAACTGCCTTCTCGCCCTCATAAGCCTTGACTGCCTGCGCCGATGCATCCAAAACGCTGTCTGCAAGGAACGCAAGGCTGATGCCGCTTTTCAGATTTTCAGCTGAGCCCGATGGCAACCCTTTGGAATCATAGTACTTTGAAGCCTGCAGGAAATACTTTGCATGGTCCAAATAGAGCTGCGCCCAGCCCGCGGGGGCGGCACTTGCCGCAAGCCTTGCCTCAACTTTTGCGATCTTGCCCTCAAGGAGCGCTGCAAGCGCGTTCCCGTCCTTGCCGGCGGCCTCATTTTCAGACTGCACGAGCGCTTTTGCCGACAGGGAATCAAAATATGACGCCTCAAACCAGTTCATGTCCGCAAGGGCTGAGGCAGAATCAACCCTTCGCGCTATATCATCCTTGTCAGCGCCATCATTGAGGGATTGCAACAGCGCATTTGCATCATAAAGCGAAGATGTTGCGCTTTGGCCGATTGTGCCATTCCTCATCACAAATGTCTGCGATTCTTGCGAAAGGTTGTAAAAGTCCTTTGCCACATCAAGCCAGGCCATTGCATATGCATAGTCCCCGACTTTTGCAATCGCGATCTCCTGCTCGTTTTCAGCATTCCCGCCAACAACGACCGTCCTCCCTTCATCAAACAGCTTTTCAACAGCGCGCCTTGCATACATGTACCTCTGCTGCGCTGCCGCAAACCATTCTATCCCTTCCCTTGGCACCGGCCCTGAAAGGTCGTTTTCAAAGTTGTCTATTTCGCGCTTTAGGTCAATCAGGCGCATGTCAAATGCGCTTGAGTTCAGCCCGAGCAGTTTTGGGCTGGTTGAAATCTCCTTGACCATTATCGCATTCACGCGGGCAAGGTATGCAAAATTTGCGGCAGAATAGAGGTAATTTTGCTCATTTAGTATTTCTGCCTTTGAAATAGTCTGCTCAGAAGAATTGAGCACCTCAAGGAGCGCGTGGGTTGCCGAAGGGTCCTCAAGGAGCGAGGAAGAGAGCGCAGTGCGCGCCTCTGAAATAACGATCTTTGTCTCTGAAATGTAATTTGTGGTGAGCGTCTTGAACGGCCCAAGGCCGCCTTTAAGGCTGAGCTTTTGCGGGACAAATTCAGGGATGGATGCCCCTGCAGAAGTATTGATATCAATCTTGCCAAGCTCTGAGTGGGCAAGCTGCAGTGCCTCTGAAAGAGTTGCGACTTCGGCAACCTTGAGGCCCCACTGCTGCGGGGCATATTCAAGCAAATTTATGCTCCTCACTCCACCCTCAAGCCTTACTGTCTGCATCGCTTCACCCTTGGGGATCAGGAAAAGCTTTACCCCCGTTTTTTGCGCCTCGCGGGCCTTCTCGAAAACCCCGCCGACAGGGCCCACCCTGCCGTCCTCGGAAATCGTTCCTGTAATGCTCACATAATCCTTAAGGTCGCGGTCAGTTAGCATCGAGGCTGCAAGAAGCGCCATTGCTGCCCCCGCGCTCGGGCCGTCAACGACTGATGCGCTGGAATTGATCGTGAACTTGTAATCATACCTCTCGCCGCCGTTAGCGAGCCTTTTTGCAACCCCCACGGCGACCTTTTCCGCATTCTGCGTGGAAGTCCCGACAAGCGGGGTTACCGAGGTCCATATTTTCCCGCTTCCCGGCTCAATTTGCAAATTGAGCGTGGCCACAAGGCCTGTGCCTTCGGTTGTTACAGCATAAATGCGCATCGAGTCATTTGGCACAAACGCGCTTGCATAGCCTGCAGCCAAAAGCAGCGCAAAAAGAGCAAAAGCCACAAAAAATAAGTTCCTCAACCAAAAACACCCTTTGCAATCCCAATAATTAAATTGCGAGGAATTAATTAATTGTTCCATTTTGCCTTACCTGAATCATTCTGCAGCCAAAAAACGGTGATTTTTCCCAAAATTTTTGCTAGTGGGAATCATCCTGTGCATTTGCCCCATCGTCCCCATCATCCTGCCCCCCGTCTGCCAATTGCCCCGGCCGGGAATTGTCCGTAATGGCATGCTGCCCCCTCTTGAGGCGCAGGCCTATGACCGAACTTTTATGGCTGTTCATTGCAACCCCAATAATCTGGTCAGCCTGGTTTATCACCGCGTCATTGTGGCTGATCGTGATGAACTGGCTCTTTGAGCTCTGCTCTTTTATCATCGCGCCCACCTTGCGTGAATTCTCCTTATCAAGCGCAGCATCGACTTCATCAAAGATATAGAAAGGGGCCGGCTCGTAGGACTGTATTGCAAAAAGGAACGCGAGCGCAGTGAGCGATTTTTCCCCCCCGCTCATGGCGTCGATGCTCTTCATCGTATCCTCCTTGTACTTTGCCTGAATGAGCAGGCCGCCCCCAAGCGGGCTGATTTTGTCTGCAAGCTCAAGCTGCCCTTCGCCCTCAAAAAATTTATAATAGAGCTCGGAGAACTTTGCGCTCACATGGTTAAAGCACTCCATGAACACGTTGAGCTTTTTGACGTCAATTTGCGCTATCATTTCTATGACCGCCTTGCGCTCCTCATCAAGCTTGTTTGCCTTCTGCCGCACATCCTCGACCTCTTTTTTGAATGTGTCAAAATTCTCAAGCGACTTCATGTTTATCGCACCGAGCTTCCCGATTTCTTTTTCTATTTCGGGGATGCGCTTTTTGATGTCATTTAGTGCAAATTCCCTGAATGGCTCGATAGCCGAATAGTCCCTGAACTCGTCCTCAAGGTCAACTATGCGGACCTCGTTTTTGGAATTTTCTATATTGAGTTCATTGAGGTCCTTTTCGCGTGATTCTATTTTTTCGGAAAATTCGTCGCGCCTGCGCGAAATAGCGTCGATTTTTGCAGTGAGCCTTGCCTTTTCCTCTTCTAAAAGCTTATTTGCCCTGTTGGCCTTCTCAAGCTCAGCTTCAAGAGCTGCAAGTTCCTTTTCCGTTGCAGCCCTCTCATTTTCGATTTTCCCGATAGCCTGCTGGCCGGTTCCAATATCTGCCATGTGGGCCTGCGATTCGCCTTCAAGNNGTAATGGAGTGCTCGAGCTCGGAGCGGATCGCGATCACTGCGCCTTCTTTTGCGCTTGCAGCCAAGGTGAGCTTTTGCATGCGCGCAATAAGCCCGGGCATTTCGGTATTTGCGAAAGCCTGCTTTAAGTTTTGCAGGCGGGCTTCAAGCTGCTCTTTTTTCCCGTTCAGGCCGGCAATTCTTGCATTCAGCGCATCTTCCTTTTTCATGATTTTTCCGGTTTCCGCATCCGAGATCTTTTTTTCAGCTTCCATGGCCCGCTGTTCAACCCTTGCGGCCTCATCCTCAAGGCCGTAAAAGGCTGTAAGTGAATACTGGAGCTGCGAATATTCACGCTCCTCTTTTTGCAAGCATGCCTTATCCTCTGCCTTAGCCTGCGCATCCCTCTCAAGCTTTGCTATCCTTTCCCCCATTGCGGCAATTTCCTTCCATTTCCGCGCGGCAACAGATTCCTTTGCCCCTTTTCCCAAAGGCTGCTCGCATGTTGGGCAGTCTGATTTTGCCTTCTGCAGCCGCTTTAAGGATTCACTCTCCCCTTCCAGCCTTCCCCGCAAGACATTGAGCTGTAATTGGGCTTCCTCAAACCCCTTTTCGCATTCAGCAAGCAGTTGTGCAGGCTTTCTTTTGCCAAACGCGGAAAGCTTTTCCTCAATTTCACTTTTTTGCGCGATCCGTGATCCGATCCTTTTGCGCTCGCTTTCAAGCTCACTTAAAAGGGAGAGTGCGGCCTTTGCATCGCGCTCAAGGCCGTGCCGTGCAATCGCAAGGGAATGGAGCTCGTCTTTTAAAGCTGAAATTTCCCCGCTGGCCTGCGCGATCCCATCCTCAGTCCCGCCGATCTCGCCTTGCGCTTTTTCAAATTCAGGGTTCTTTGCGCTGATGGCCTTGTTTAGCTCGGCAAGCTCGCTTTTTGCCAATGCAAGCTCCTGCCCTGCAGCCTGCAATTCAATTTTGCGCTGCTCCATGAGGCCTTTTGCCTGCTCGATCTCCCTCCCGATCCGGGCAATACGTTCCTGCTTTTGCCCAATCGCCTCTTTTTTCGCCCCCGCGCGCTCAAGGAGCAGGTTGATGTGCCCTTTTTTCTGCTCGACATCCTTGCCAAAAGAAGTGTAGGTCTTCTCGCCCGCCTCAATGAGCCTTTTTGTTATGCCCTCAACCTTGTTTTCAAGATCCCTTTCCTCCTCCTGCAGGGAAGCCCTCTCTGCCCTCTTGCCCTCGATATCTTTTTGCATGCGCTCAAGGTCCTGCCTTGCCTTATCCATTTCCTTTCTTATGAGCTTTATCTCCTCGGAGAGGATTGTAGCCTTTGAGCGCTTCATCTCTTCCGAAAGCGCATTGTAGCGCAGCGCGTTCTCCCTGTCCTTTTCAAGCTGCTGCAGATATGCTTCCCTCTCGTTTAGTATGAGGTGCGCATCCTTGACTTTCTGCTCGACCTTCTCGAGCTTTTTTAGCGCCTCATCTTTTTTCTCCTCAAATTCCTGCAAGCCGGCGACTTCCTCAATGACCTGCCTGCGCTGCTTTGCATTCATCTCGATAACGCGCGTGATATCCCCCTGCACGACAATATTGTGGCCGTTGGGGTTGATGCCAAGCTCAAGGAGCAGGGACTCGATCTCATTGAGGGTTTTCCTTCTGTTGTCAAGCTTGTAAACAGATTTTCCCTGCTTATCTATCATCCTTGTGACAAGGATTTCCTTTCCGGAGTTGTCCTTAATCACGATCTCAACTTTTGCATACCCTTCCGTTGCGTCATGGTTGACAAGCTCAGTGAGGCGCGAAGCCCTAAGGAGGCGCAGCGAGGTTATGCCCATTCCAAAAAGCAGGGAATCAAGGACGTTGCTTTTGCCACTGGCATTGGGCCCTGCGATTGCGGTGAACCCCGGGGAGAACGGGATTTCCGCTTTGCGAAACGACTTGAAGTTCTTTAGCCGTATGGTTGAAATTACAGTCATCCTGACCCCTTTGCGACCTGACCCAACTTGCAGCCACTTTTTTGCATCTGCTGCATCAAAAGAATTTATTTTCTCTCCTGCATGAAATACTTGATGAAAACAATGTTATAGTATGCGTTTGAAATGCCGACCTCGAGCACGACAAGCCCGATCAGGAGCAGCTCGTTATCCGTAAAATCAGCCACTATCGTGAAGAACGCGCCTATCGCACCGGAAATCAGCGAGAGCATGAAAAGGAAAATTGCTATCGAAAAAACGCGCTGCGAACTCCACTTCCAGCTCTCCGAAAGCGCTGCCTTGAGCTTTTTGCCCTCAAGTGCCATGAATACGGGCACAAAAATAAGCTTTACGAACGCATATGCGCCGAAAAGCCCCCATGCAATGAGCAGCAGGAAAAGGGCTATTCCGATAACATCAAAAGTGATGCTTGCCGCAAAAAGCGCGTACCCGAGCACCCCATAAATGAAAGATGCCAGCGCAGCAAAGACCACAAGCCCGAAAATTTCAGGCAGCTTTGCTGCCCCGTCCCTGATCGCCTGCACCATCCCTTCCTTCCTTGCCATGGAAAGGGCATAAATATAGAGCTGGAAAAGCGTAAGTGTGAGGGATATGAGCATTGAAGCGCAGATTATTGCAATTTCCTGCCCGTATGAGCTGATGATGTAAAACGGCAGTTCTAAAATTCCCGCATCAGGGACCTGCCCGAGCATGATTGCAGAATAAAAAAAGGCCATATAGCTCTCCGCGCTCAGGATTATCACGAGAAAGGCCGCCAGTGAAATAATCAATGCAGGAAGCAGGTAAACAGGCTTTTTTGCAAGCTCAAATACGCCCTGCACGAATGCCCCGATCATGCTTAAATAATGCCATTTCCCTATTTAAGGGTTACTTTGGCAAAAATGTGGTGCGGGCTGCGGCCAGAATTTTGTTATGTGGAAGATAGTCCGGCCGCTCCCAACCTTTTTAAACCTTGCCCATTGCTATTACTAGAGAAGCCTTTTCTTTTTAGTTCAACAAAAAGAAAAGCGCCTTGTATCAATGGTGCGAGGCATCGCAAACCCTGCGGGGTTTGAAATGTGACCAAAAGAAAAAGCCATTATGGCATTTAATCTTTCGGTTTTTAGGTGAATTTTTATGCATATACCAAAGGAACAAAGCCTATATTGCCCCAAGTGCAATACGCACACAGAGCACAAGCTCAAGCAGTTCAAGTCAGGGCAGGCACGGGCGCTCTCCATCGGGACCAGAAGCAACATCCGCAAGCACAAGAAAGGCTATGGAGGAAAGGCAAAGTTCACTGCAACGGTAAAAAAGCAGAACAAAAAGCCCACATTCATAGCAGAGTGCGCAGTGTGCAACCGCAAGGTTTACCGCGTCATCCCCAAGAGGATGAAGAAAGCCGAGCTTACCGCGGCGGCTTAACTTTGATGAAAAACATTCATCGCAGTAATTGCAAAAAAGCCCCGTGTCAGGATTGGGCAGCCGCCAAAGGCAAAATGTAAACTCCAAACAATTAACATTCCTTTAAAATCTTTTTTCAGGTTAATTATTCCAGATGACCACTAAAAATGCCATTTTGCTAATAGTCAAGCAAAACCCCGGCATTGATTACAACACCCTGCTCAACAAGTTCGCCCCCTCATATTCAAATTCCAATTCCGCTCGTGCGGCTCTCTCGCGCTCGCTAAAAGACCTTGCAATATTCGGTTTGCTCGAGCGCAAGGACAACAGGTACTTTTTGCTCGAAAAAGGCGAGGGTGAAATATACTCGGAGATCAAAAACAAGCTCGTGATTGCGCTAAATTCCCTGCTCTCGCAAAAGCACCCCGCAGAGCAGATAGATTCAGTCATTGAAAAGCTGCAGGTGCTCCTCGAGCGCGGGAGGCAGGACCGCGACCTGCTCAAAACGTCAAAAAGCTCGCTCGATTTTTCCATCTCGCGCCTTGAGAATGTCTCGGCAGAGCTTGAGCTCAAAGTCCGGCACCTTGATTACCTTTCGAAAATCTTCGGCGAGCAGATAAAATCCCTCAAGGAGCTTGATTTCAACGATTCGTACGCAAAGCCCCTTGACTTGCAGTCATCAGCGCTCCTGATCTTTATTTTTTCAGGCCAGCCCGACACAGAACTGAGCATCGAATGCGAAAACATTGCGCTGCTCAATGCAGCTGCGGCAGGGCTTGATGCGAAAGTGAAAAACAGCACCTTTGCAATCCCCAAAGCCTCGCTTGGCCAGCTGCTCTCTGCACTTGAAAAGCACGGAGCCGACCTCCAGCTCGCCCCGCTCAACATTTTTTCCTCAATGCTCAAGGCGCAGCTTTATGGCAACAAAGCGGTTCTCTCAGGGCCGTACTCCATAATCGAGAACTGGAAGCAGGGCGGTGCGACTCCATGATCAGGGCGATTGTTTTTGATTTCAACGGCATTTTTGTCCTAGCCCCCGAGCCGCGGGTAATTGAGAGGCTATGCCGCGCTTACGGCACGGGGAAGTGGATCGCGCTTTCCAATTACGTGCTATTGATCCGCAGGTTCGAGCGGGGCCTCATGCCGCCAATGGAGTTCTGGTCGCGGGTGATAACCCGCCTTACAAAAGAGGATTTTGCAATGCATGTTGAGGGGGAATATGCAAATCCCCCTGAGCGCAATGAAGGGATGTTTGCGCTTGCCCAAAAGCTCTCTGAAAATTTCCCGCTATATTGCATTTCAAATTCGAATTTCACCCAAGGGAAGGCATACCGGAGGCAGAAATTATATGCGGCATTCAAAAAGCTCTACCTCTCGCACGAAACAGGCCACCTAAAGCCCTCGCCTGCAGCATTCACGCATTTCCTCAAGGACAGCGGGCTGAAAGCATTTGAATGTGTCTTCATTGACGATTCCCCCGCAAATGTTGCCATTGCAAAACTGCTAGGCTTTAGGGCAATACTATACCGCGGGAACAAAAAGCTTGTGCAAAAACTTGCAAAAATGGGCCTGCCCGCAAAATTACCTGCGGATGCAAAATCGCCTGTGGCGGCTATTTCTTCCGGCCAGCAATGAAAAGCACCATGAACGCAATAAGGAGCGCAAACGGCAGTGGCATTTCAGGAACTGCCATGGTCTTGCTCTGGACTGTAATATACGTGCTTGCGCTGTTGTCCACGTTGACTTTGTCAGTCATTATGGCCGTGTTTGGGTCTTTAAAGTCGCTTATCGAAACCGTGTAAATGTATGTGCCGTTTGAGAGGTCTAAAGTATCAATGTCGTCAACAGGATTAGGTGTTAACTTAACTGAAAGCTTGATGTTATCGGTAAAATCCAACTGGCCCGTGTTGATCGCTGCCCCCATAGCGCTCCCTTGCAATGTGCGGTATATGTCATAATGCACAGTCCTTACCGGCCCTGATGTAGAAACCGCGTTAAGGTTTCTCACAACCGTGACATTGAGGTCAATTGTTTCTCCAAGGCCCTTGTCATAAGTGACTTTCGGGGCGCTTACATATACAGTTGCGACATTGCAGTTCGTAGTGCCGGCAGTGCATGCAATGGCGGGAATTGCCATCACAAGAAACAGAAACCCCAACGCAATATATCGCAGCCCGATTTTCATGTATCCATTAATGGTATTTACCAATATAAATATGGGGGGTATGGAAATTTCAAAGGTTGCTGCCTGCATCTGCTTAAATATTTTCTCATGCCCCTTAAGCCCGTTATAAATACTGCTCTTTTGGAACAGGGCTTTTGTCAAAAGCCTGGGGAATATGTGTGAACTTTCGTGTTATCTGTGCGGCTTTGCCGCCAGCCCTGTTGAAAACAGGGCTTCGTCTGCGTTCTTCCGAAGCGCAATTCGGACGCGGAGGACGAGACCCGAAGAGGCTTTTGTCAAAAGCCTCGGGAAAATGTACGAAG
>DUGC01000117.1 GCA_013331625.1 Candidatus Iainarchaeum sp.
CCACAAGGCCCTCATTGGCCTTTTGCAGCCCCTGAATTTCCCTGTCTTTCTCATCGAGCTTTGATTGCATTTGCGCGAGCTGGGTTTTGTAATTGGGCAAATTCCTGTTGCTGATGGCTGCCTGAGTTGCGGCAGTATCCGCCTTAAGCTTGCTGTTTTCAGACCTTAGGGCCGCAAGTTCCGCCTGCATATCCCCAACCCTTGCAGCCTTATCAGCCTTCGCCTGCTGCAGTGCCCGATTCTTCTCCTTTTCCGCCTCATTCCTTCCAAGCCAGTCAACTTTGGGGTCTGATGCATTTGTGAGCATCACTGCCCCCATTGTGAGAAGTCCCCAGAACAGGCTNNCCCCGCCGATGTCTTTTGTGAAAACTTTTGTCGTCACGGGCTTTTCAACACATGCATTGGAAAGCGTGGTAAGGTCATAGCCGTCAAATTCGTTTGCAGGGTCGTCATAGACATCGAACTCGTACTTGCCAAGCTGCCAGCAGCCGGTCGCGTTGATGATCACGCGCAGGTTCTTTACAAGCTGCTCTTTTTTTGCCGAGGAGAACTTTGGCGAAATATAGAGCGCGTACTGCCCCGGATAGTTCTTTTCGGAAAAGACCTCTATAGCCTGGCTCTGGCCTGCAGTGAGGCGGAATTCCCTTTTCGGCGATGTCACAAGCTCGCTTTCTATCTCAAAGTCAATGGGCTCGCCGCAGCTCTCGGTTGCAGTGACCGTAACAGTGCCGTTCTCGCCCTGATTGAGCGTGAGCCTTTCCTTGTCGTAAGTGATGCACTGGCCAAGGCTGATTGAAGTGACTTTTGTCTTGATGATGTTTTGCAAGACCTGCTCATCAGTGTCAAGCGGGTTTGAGGCTTCGATTATGATATCGGCTTCCGCAGTCCCGTTCATCCCTCCGTAAGGGGTGAACGAGAGTATTGCAGTGATGGTCTGCTCGGGCTTGATGGCCCCCAAAAGGAGCCTTGTATACCCTGAGCGCAGCACTGTCTCATCAGGCCCTATGTTTAGCATGTACTCTCCGATCGGGTTTGACTTCCAGGTGACCTTTGCCGCAAGGTCCTGCAACCCCACGGGCTTTCCTGCGACGGTGCAGTTGTTTTGCAGCTGGAATTCCGTCCTTTTTGGGACTCCGGTGGTGCTCACCGTCCACTCGCTCTTTGTAATCGATAGGCATGCCGGGTTATCAACCTCATCCCCAAGGCCTATTGCAACTTTTACCGGAACCCTGAAAATCCATTCCCCGCCAAAGTTGCCGGCCACAATCACAAGTTCGCCATTGACAGTCTCGCGCTTCTTGAGCTGCTTTGCGCCCTCGCTCAAAAATGTCTTGAGGATAATTTCCTGCTTCTCATCAGGGCTTAGGGCCATCCCCAGGTATGAGCTTTCAAGCCAGTTCCGCACCTTTGTCGTGTCAATGAGGTTTTTAAAACTGCCCGTGAGCCTTATGTCTTTTATCGTGAGGGGGTAGGTTGTAATGTTCCTTACCGAAAGCTTCTCTTCTGACTGCGTCCTGGTCTTTATGTTGAGCGCCGTCCCGATCTGCGAAGGGTTGATTTCAAGGAGCCTGTCGCTCACCTCAAGCTCAATAACCTTCACATTATAATCCGTCTTTTCCACTTCAAGGGATATTTTCTCCCCCGGCTTTTGGCCCGGTATTATCAATGCCACATTGCCGTCCTTTCCGGTAATTGCAAAGTCAAGCACGTTCTTTGCGCGGTCCTTTAGCCTTGCGATTGCCCCTTCAACAGGCACCCCCGTGGACTTGTCCTTCACTAGGACATAAATGTCATTTTGGACGCCTGAAGGGTATACAAGGGGGTCAACTTTCACATCAAGCTCTTTGGGCGAGGAAATTGCAATGCTGATGTTTTTTTCAAATACAATTGCCTGGTCGGAAACGAGCTGTATGTTGAGCACCCCTGTCATGGAGCGCTGGGGCGTAAAATCGGATTCGAGCCTTATTGAGTTCTTTGGCTGCAGATTGCCGACATCAAAGCGCGGGAACTCAAAGCCGTTGAGCGTCCCTTCGCGCGGGGCGCTCTGCGCATCAAGGAGCTTGTATGCAAAGAACTTGAGGCTCTCGTCAAAGTTCTTCACCCGAAGGTTCGCATTGTTGTGTATGCGCGCAGCTGAATTGTTCGTGATCATGAACTGCAATTTATAGGGGTTGAATATGCGTGCATTATAATTGTCCGAAACCGATTCAATGAGGTCGTTTTCCTTATCCGTGATCGTTGCGGCAAAGCAGAATGACTCGTCACACAGTGTCACGACCCCGACTTGCAGTACCTCCTGCTTGACATTGCCATAGAGCTCTTTTACCACAGTATTATCCAGCGGGAAGCGGTCGCGCGGCTCTCCGGCCTTGTCGCCCCATGCCCTGTAGTAGAGCGGGAGCTTGCTTGCGATTGTTGCGCTGTCCCTGACCCCGATTTCCGAATCGATTTCATAAACGCCTGCAGGCGGCCTGNNCGTCCCCCGTGGTCAGGCCATAATCATCCTCATCAAGGCCGCTTGATTGCGCCTCAAGGCGCGTCGCCCTCGCCTGCGATGTCTTGGGGGCGTTTACTTCCTTGATCACAAGGGAGTCCTTTTCCATCAAAACATCATCGCCAACGCGCAGATGGACCCCTGCAACATCATAATCCTTCTCTTCGGGAATCCTGAGCTTGAACTTTGCAATGTACTTTGCACCCGCCTTAACATTCTGGGCCTGACCGCCTGAACTGTCAAAGAGGCCTGCGAACTGCAGCTCGATATTGTCCTTGAGTATGGGCTTTTCCATTGTTACATCAAAAACCTGCGTGCTCGAAACAATCAGGGGCCGCTTTGCGGTAGTATAGGAAGCAAACACCTGCTCATCCTGCTTTTTCGCTACCAGGTATATTTTCCTGTTGGCCTTGAGTTCCGGAAATTCCTTTGTGCCATTTGCATCCGTGATATCGCTCCCCACAAGCTGGTTTGTGCGGGCGTCATAGAGCTCAATGCGCGAAAAAGGCACAGCCCTGCCTTCCTTGTCATTCACTATGGCCTTGATTGCGCCCATGCCGATCTCCATGTTGATTGTAAGGAGCGCTTCGGAGATTTCGGCAGCGCTGCTGTCAAATGCCTTGGCATCGCTCCTTCCCGAAAACCCTTCGCGGAAAGCGAAAGCATAATAGTTGCCGGCGCTCACTCCAGAAAACTTCGCGATGCCGTTAATGTCGCTTGCCCTTGAATTATACCCTGAAATGAAATTTGTCGATGCATTGTACAATGTCACGACCGCATTATTGATCGGGTTGCTGTCCTGATCTATGACTTTCACTTTAAGGCTGCCGCATGTGGTGGGCGTGCACTTCAAAAGCTGTGCCTGCGATGGCGTCTCGCTTATGCGAAGGCCGTTTAGCCTTGCGAACTGATAGCCATCCGCGACAACTATTGCCTTGTACTCAACATCCCTGCTGATATTGAACTGCGCCTCGCCTGCGCTGTTTGCGGATAATGTGGTCAGTTCTGAATCTCCTGCTGCGATGAGCAGCTTCACGCGCGCATTTGCAATGGCTGCCCCGCTTGCCTTGTCGGTAACCTTGAGAGTGATCTTCCCTTTTACCTGCTCTGATAGGATTAAATCTGTTGCCGCGCTCTTGCCGGACTCTGCAACGATGCGCTCTGATGTCGCCTCCCCATACAGGCCCAGCGGGTCATAGCTTTTTGCGACATATGATGCAGGCGGCTTATTGAATGTGGCCTTGCCGCCGGCACTGATCTTGGTGTCAATTGGCCCGACATTGGGGTTTTCCAAAAGCTCCGAATACTGGTATAGCTGGACATTTATGCCGTCGATGGGCCTCCCTTGTGCATCCTTCACATTTATGGTGATTGCTGAATCGATGGCCCTCTCCTCCCTTAACTGTATCGAGGAATCAGCGGCGACAACGTTATAGCCCACCACATCGCTAAAACTCGTTGAATCGGAAACATCAACAGTAAGCCTTCCGCAGTTGCCCGGCACCCTCACTTGCGCAGTCCCGCGATCCGAAGGGCCAAGGCTCATTTCATCAATCGAAGGCGCATAGGGCTCGGAGCATTTGAATTTGAGGCTGAATGAACCCTGCACGGGCTGGCCGAGCGAATCAACAAGCCTTACAGTCCTTGTCGTGAAAGCCTCGTTTGCCCTTTGCAGCTTTACCTGCGCTGCCTTTGGCAGCTCATCAATTTTAACTGACTTTGTTTCAGACAAGTACCCGTCCTTTTCAACCAAAATATCGACAGTGCTCTCGCTGTTCACATCAGGCTGTATTGCAGTGCCCAGTTCATCAGTTGTGTCCATTGATAACACAAAGCCGCCTGCCATGAAGGTCACGCTCGCCCCGCTAATCGGCTTTTCATCCAAATCAAGCACCGAAACCGTCAGGGCGTTCCCCGTCGCAGGGATGAGCAATCCGGAAACAGCGGCCAGAATGCCAAGGGCGATCATGAAAAAGGCAAGGGCAAAGGCCATGAAACTCGGGATGACTTTATCTATAGGGTCAATGATATCATAAACGGGAAAGCGTGTATTTACCCCGTCAAGGAATCCGTAATAGCGTTCCTCAAGTGAATAATAGAAATTTTTTGCCCCTTCCCACAAACCCATTAAAATCACGCCTTAACTCAATAACCGTAAATTCATTTATGCTGGATCGAGATTATATAAGTTTCTCTTTATTTATAAGCCTTTTGTGGCAAAAAACAAGCTTTGCCTTCAGGTTTTTACCTGCCTTGCCAGATCCTTGATAAAATTCAGGTCAATTGCCACTTCTTTGGGAAAATATCCATTCACTGAAAATCCCCAGAAGTAATAGCCAATTGCAATGCATGCAATGACTGCAATCAGTGCAACCAGTGCCCTTGGGGCCATTTTTTGTGAAAAATTTGCCCTGCCCGAAAGGTCCGCAAGTGCAGCCCGCCCAAGCGCGATGCCCTCAAGCATTGCGATATTAAGAGGCACCACACTCAGGATTGTCACGAGCGGGGAAATAAGTGCAGCGCTGCCCAAGATGGCGCCTGCAAAAAGCATTGTCAGATATGCCATTTCCCCATAAAAGAAAGTTGAGAGCACAAATACCGCAAGGCACACAAGGCCCGCCTCAAGCCACATCGCGCCAAAATATCGGCCGGAAAATGGCAGGAGGAATGCCGCTGCCCCGACGCCCAGTGAATAGAAAAGCACTCCCATTAGGATGTTTGCCCGGTTGTCAAGCATGCTTTCACTTTAGAAATGCGCCCTCGTTCCAGAAAAGCTCAAGGGCCTCTGCGTCGGCCTTCACGCATACCTGCCCGTTGTCGCCTGCCCTGATTTTTTCAAGCAGGCTCTTGAGCGTGTAATCATTCGTCAAAAGCCCTCCCCTCCTGCGGTTGAGTTCAACTATCTGGCCGAACATGCTCGCGCTTGGGGTGATTATAGTGCCATCAATGGGGTCTTGGGATGATATTGCACTTCCCGACTCTTTAGCGCACCTGATTGAAATGCCTGACATGGAAGATCCCGATGCCTCTGCTGTCCTTGTCGGGGTGAAAATAATCCCTTCAAGGGTTAAAGTCCCTGTTTCCTGCCCGCTTGCGGCTATCGGGGCCTGCGGGGGAACTGCCGGCGGCTGGTATTGCCCTGCCGGATATTGGTTGGGCTGGCCGTACCCTTGGGGCGGATACTGGGTTGGCTGCCGGGCCGCCGGGGCTGCAGGCACGGGGGCCTCCCCGAACACTATGCCGCTATATTCCTTTTCAAGGTCGGCCCTCTCAGAGCACAATGCCGATCCTTTGTATTGGGCGGTTGTAATGATATCGCCCGCGCTCTTCCCTATCCCTGAGCTTGCTGCCTTCATCGGCAGCAGGAGCGGGAATGTGCGCGGCATCCCGTTTTCGAGCGATTTGAACTCAAAGAGCACCCCTGCAGGGTTGAGCTGGGTGCCTTTCACTATTGTCGCCATGACCTTTATGGGGTCTGTCGGGGAATATGTGATGGCGCCCCTGCTGACCGAAATGATCCTTCCCCTCCTTGCGCTATCATAGCTGTTTGAGTAAATGAAAGTAATGGGCATGGATGCATTGTCATATTGTTCCTTGCGCGCCTGCGTAAGCTTTGCGTCCGTGTCGCTGTATTTGTTGAAATGCAAAAGCTCAGAGTTGGGCCCTGAAATGTTTGCGCCCGCATTGACCGCATTGTCAAATGGGATTGTGAGCAGCACATTCTTTTCATACTCGGAGGCAAACCCCGCCGCCCTGTTGTCAGTGTCAATGTCCTTGAGCGTCCTGTTCCTTTTGAATGAGATATTTGCGGCCTGTGTGCCGCCGGTATTTGCCGGCGCCCATGTATAGCCAATGAGCACGTTGTAATCGCCTGAAGATTCACTTATCTGGGTGGTTTGTGCAAAGGAAACTTCAACATCGCCAATGCCCTTTTGCGAAATGAAATCGGGGTATGAACCCTTGAAATTCTGCCAGAGGGCCGGGTCGTACTTGTCAGTGGCAAGATACATGCGCGGGCTTATGTTGGAGCGCTCGAAATCCGCAAACGACCTGTACTTCACGGCATCAACCGACTTCTTTGCAGCCTCGCTCAGGACCGAGCCCTTTTCCACAAGCGCCTTCACTGCAGGGCTGAGGGTTGCAGCATTCATTGCCGTGAGCTTCCACTTTCCGTTTTGTACAAGTACTGTGAGGAATGATGCGGTTATAGTCTTCCCGTTTATCATGCAGCTTGTGTCAGTGCATTTTCCTGCGCCGATCGCGCTTACAATATTGTCATGCAATGACCTGTAGTCAGCCATGCCCACGACGTACCATTTATCCCCGACTTTCCTGTTCGGCAAAATTGATGCATCTATCGAGTCAGTGTTAACTTCAAGCACCACTTGCGCGCCCTCGAATCTGGCCCCTGCAGCGACCAGTTCAGAGAGCTTTCCCATGGCGGCATTTCCGTTCGGGATTATCTTTGTCAGGTTGTGGGCCGAATCCGTTGCGCTCGGGGTTGTTGAGCGCAGCGCTGCAATATTGGCCTTCATTTCCTTTACCTGCGGCTCGTTGCCCAATTGCCTCTCATCGAGCAGGGGCACAAGGTCAATAACCCTGCCATCGCTTCCAAGGAAGTAAGCATAATCCTTGTTCTGCATGAGCACATAGCGGTACATGTCCTCAGAGCTGATCTTGTCCTTATTGCACACAAACCCTGCCCCCGGCCTGCATGTGCCTATCTGGCCGTTGCTGTCTGCGCCAAGTACTGCTGCAAGCTTTTTTATTTCCGAAATCTTCTGCGTCAGGGCAAGTGATGCCTGCACCCCGTCACAAAATGCCGGCGCTGCAAATGCTGCAGGGTCATTCAGGCTGCGCATGCTCCCTGATGCAGCCAGCACATCGCATGCATCCTTTTGTATCCCGGCATCATTTCCGCTTCCCGGCACCCTCCAGTCAAGCTTTAGGTGCTGGAACCCGTACTTTGTGTAAACGCTCTGCCCAGTTTCGCCTTCCCTGCATGCATATGAGTACTGCTGCGCTACGCCGCCCGTCACGGGGCCTGCTGCAGTGCCATCCCTTGCCTTGATATAAATATTTACGGGGAACCTGTGGATCTGCGTGCCTGCGGGGGCGATCCTCGATACTTTGCTGATTGTACTGACATTGATAAATTCCGCGCGCTTTCCGTTCCATTTGGAATCATCAAATGTCAAAGTTGCCTCGTGGCCGTCATGGGTTACAGTCATCCGGAGGCCGCTTTTTGGATCGACGAACTCTGCGGGGTTGAATGGTTCGCTGATCGTATCGACAGTTCCGCACCCTCCCTGCTCCTTGATTATGAAGAGCCCCCCGTTTTCTTTGGTGGAATATTGCTGCAGCGGAAGGTCCCCCAGTGAGCGGAAATCAAGTGCGCTGTTGTTGATGCAGTTGTTCGGCTGGAACCTCGGGTCGCCAAAGGTTGTGAACTGCTCATTTAAGCGCTCTGCATATTCAAGCAGCGGCCAGAAATCCTGGATAATCATGGGGAAGTATGTTGTCTTCATCCCTCCGCTCGGGGTCGAGAACCTTACAATGAGGTTTGTCCTGCCCTGCACCGCGTAATACCCTGATGTTGCAAAGTACCTCAAATTCCCGATATTTGCAAATGCATTTGCGCTAAAGAAATTTGCTGGCGGCGCCCTGTTGCGGTATTCGCTCAGGTTCTTCACTACCTCAAATTCAAGCTGCTGCACCACTTTGCCGTTTGCAGATGAAGTTGTGTTTTCTCCCAAAAGCGCCCAGTCCTGTATCATATTAATAGGCCCTGTCGGCCCCGTTCCTGTCCCCGGCGGGTTGTACTGTGCCGCGGCCCCCGCAGTTGTCATGGGCTGCTTTGCCCCGCTTGTCCCCAGAGGGGAATTGAACGGGTCGGACGGGTTTGAAATTGCAGAGTTTGTGAACATCACCGCATTGTTCGTGGCTTCAAGGAATACGCCCTGGTCGTAGCACGAATTGTAAACCGTGAGCACAACCGGCTTTCCGATGAAATTATTGAATGAAAGCGTCCTTGAAGGGCTTACGGATATGCAGTCCTTGTAGTTCTTTGCAAACTCGTTTGTGACATTCACATACATTGTGCGCAGGTCAATTGAGGGCTGGCTGCTTCCCGCAACTTTCGCCTTCACCCCAAGGGCATACCTTCCGAAAAAATTTGTAGGCTCGATGAGGACATCACCCTGTGCCCCCGGCTCGATTTTTTGCGTGCGGTTCCTGACAATTATCCCCGGCTGCGAATCCAATGAGAGCTCCACAGGGGCAGAGCAACTGTTCCTTACAGTAAAGCCGCCGGTGCCGCAGTTCCATGAAGAGCCGAAATTGCCGCTCATGCCTTCCGCGGGGACGGATGAGGGGTAGTATGGCGCGGCATATTGTGAATTGGGGTAATAGGAATTGTAATAGCCGCTCTGGTAGCCTGCGCTTGCGGGATTGGAATAATCATAATAGCTGCTTCCCGGCATTGCGCTCTGGTACTGGCTGCCAATATATGGCGGAACCCCTGTGCCATAACCATTCCTTACCGCGTAGGGATCATAGGCCGAATACCTTGAATTTGAATATGAGGAAAAATAATTGCCGTAGTTTCCAAAGCCCGTGCCGTAAGGGCAGCTCTGGACTGTGATGTCGCGGTTAGTGAGGATTTCAAGGCACTCATTGAGGTTATTGATGTTAACTGAAACATCCATCTTGCGCGTGAGCTTCTGGTCGCCATGCGCTGTTAGGTGTGTTGCCTGCAGTTCGATTTTGCTATCAGCCTTCGAGCTCATTACCTGCTCGGGCCTGAACTCGAGCTTGATTGTGGAATCCCCCTCATTTGGCAAAATTTCTGCAATCGGGCGCAAAGTCTTGTCAAGCTGCACAGGCCTGCTCCCCTCAATTGTACTTGTCGCCCTGAATGTCCCGAGTGGATTTTCCCCCGTGGGGACAACCCTGATTGAGAGGTTGCGCAGCGACACTTTCTCCCCGCCGACCATGCATGAATTTATCACGCTCACAGTAAGCTCCCTGTTATCCTTTGTCGAGCCGAAAATCTTCCACTCCGATGGCGAAACCGTAAAGCACTCGGGGTCATCAACCTCATCCCCGAATCCGATGCCAAGCTCGAAGGGGATCAGCGCCACCCATGTGTAATCGATGCTGCTGTTTGTGACTTCAACCCCTATTGCCCCTTTTATAATCTGGGGCTTTGAAATTGAAACGCCCTTTGGGCCAAGCCTGATGGTCCCGCTCAATGACAGGTTCCCGTCAGGGGCCATAACGGTCCCTTCCGAAGGCTCAGTGAACCTGATTTCAGCAAAGCCGTCAAAATCCCTGCTGATTGTAATCTTTTCAACCTGCAGCGGCACTTGTGAATAATTCATCAGTTCAGCATCAATTGTGTTGTATTCCTTGGCCCCCACATTGATTGAAAGCCTCAGGTTTGCAGGGCTTGTTGCAAGGATGTTTCCTGAAACCTTCATTTCCTGCCCGGTTGCCCTATACCCTGTCTTATCAGCACTAAAGCCTATCGTGCTAGCGTCTGAAGGCGAGAGCAATGTATATGCGAATATGCCGTCAATATCGGTTTCACCGCCCGCGACCGCTTCCCCGTCCTTGAGCAGTGCAACTTTGGCATTTGCAACAGGGCTCGAGCTTTCAGCATCAGTTACCCGTACCAGGATGTTGTTATTAATAAGAGGCACGATCACTTTGGGCAAAACATCAATATTGAGCTTTTTTGCGGCAAGGGCCTTGATGTATATTGTCTTCCTGTAAACCTCGCTCACAGTCCCCGACCCTGATGTGATTGTGATGTCAAGCGGCACGGTCCCGTCCTTTTTTGCCTCAAAGCTTATTTCTCCGGCTACAACCGAATCTTTTGAAAGCTCGCCCACAGAAACGGACACTTCTGAAGCCGAATTCTGGCCGCTCTTCTCATCGCCGCTAGCCGTCTTGACCTTGTAGGATTGTATGGAAATGCTGCTTGTGCGGTCCTTTATGGATAGCTGCGATGCGCTGAAGGGCGATTCGGAAATGCTTGATGCCTCAAAGAGCAGCCTGTACTTGCCGCCAACCTGCCCGCTATAGCTGTCAACAACCCCTGTAGTGATTTTTTCCGATATGTCCTCGATGGAAAACCCCGCGCAGAAGTCCTCGCCGCAAAGGCTGGTTGGCCCCACGCTATAGCTCCTTTTGAGGGTGTTTGCATAAAGCCCCTGCTTTTGGCCCATGCTCTCGGATGTGCCCAATGCAGAATCGAGAGGCGATCTCACATAGCCCCCGCTCTTCCCGTAAGCCCTGTAAGAAATTTCTAGNNTCCCACTTTGCGTCCCCTGAGGTTGTGTGCTGCATGTCAATTGCCTGCCCTGCGGGAGGGGTATATGTAGTGCCCTCAAATAGCGCGCTGTATGCGGCACGGACCGCATTGATGTTGAGCGGATCCTTCTCAACAGAGTTGTTCTGCTCTTTGCCCGTCCTGATATAGACCCCCGCCTCATCAAAGCTTGAGCTCTTTGGCACAACCATGCGAAGCCTTGCAGTATAAGTGCTGCCGGGATTAAGGACCCCTGAAGCTGCGGAAACGCTTTCAGTGCCAGAGTACAGGCCGTCGAATTTTACCGCAAACGACTGCGAGGGCTTTGAGAGGACAACCTTCTTTTCCACGGCAACATCCTTTTGCATCTGGAGCGGGACGGTTGTAGTAGGCAGATAGCCATCCGCGCTCACGATGAGGAATACCTGCTTGTCAGCCCTTGCGCTTATTGATTTTTTCCCGTCAGAATCGGCAGTCGCCTCTTCCATTGCAAGGAACGCGCCATAATCTACCGCCCTGATGCTTGCGCCCGCAACCGGCTTGCCGTCCTCATCGACAACAATTGTATCTATCCTGCCCGTTCCCACAGCAATCTTTATCTTGAGGATATTTTGCTGCCTGTTGCTCACGTTGAACGTTTCGCTCGTTTTCTCGCCATAGCCCGGCTTTACGGCATAAACATAGTAAGCCCCTTCGCCCACGCGCTCAAAAATGCCCCTGCCATCAATCCCCGTGACAAGCTCGCTTCCGGCCTGCGTTCCGTCGGAATTGTTCTTGAGGCGCAGCCTTACGTTTTCCACCGGCTTTTCCTTCTCATCAACCACATTGACAAGCAGGCTCTCGCTGTTTTCGGCAGTTGCCTGCTCAATGCTTGCCAGGATAAAATCAGCAGACGGCTTTGCCTTAATGCTGGAAATAAGGTAGCCCTGTTTATCAATCAGGATGCTGTATTCAACATCCTCGCCGACATTGAACTCAGCTTCCCCCGCGGCATTTGTAGTAAGGGAGGATATGATGGTCTGCCCCTTGGAGAGCGCAATCACTGCCTGCGCAACAGGGTCGCCGGTAGCCTTGTCCTTCACCCTCAGTTTTATCCTGCCCGCAACGCTCTCGCTGAGCGCAACTGCAAAAGTCGTTATCTCCCCTTCCTTCACTTCGGCTATTGCCCTTGCGCTAAGCCCGTCGTATTCGGCATACTTGCTGTTGCGGTCATACGTGACAACATAATATTTTCCCACGGGCACAAAGTCAAATGTCGCGGTGCCTGCAGTGCTCGAATCCTTTGTCCCGATCACAGCGCCGGTGGCGCTTGCATCAGTAGTGTTCCATAAGGTCACGCTCACCCCTTCAGCCATCGAGCCTTTGGAATCAGCAACGGAAACCACGACGCTTCCCTTGGCGCTTGTGCCCTCCGTGACAAAAACGCTCGGCTGGTTTTCCGATGCAAGCAAAATAGGCCCGCCGCTGATCGAATGCCTCCCTGATGCCTTCACGATGAGGGTATCGCAATCGCTGCTGACCACAACGTCAGCCTTTCCGCCGCTCACAGTCTGCTTTTTGGTAAAGCTGCTTGCGGTGCATGAAAATTCAACTTCAACAGGGNNGGTCCTCATAGAGCCTTGTGGTCCCCGGGCGCAGGAAAGTTATTGATTTTGTGATGGTTGTGGCCTCTTTGCTTAGCGTGATGGTGCGCGAATCCGCGTCCTTTTCCGCTATCGCGCTCAGCCTGCTCTCCGCATACCCTTCCTTGCTTGCCCGCAATTCGACTTCACGGCCAAGCGGCACTTTCACCACCGCCTTCCCCTGTAGGTTTGCTGTCTGCAGGTCTATTTCCTTTCCGTCAGCAAGCGCGCGCAGTGCCGCCCCCCTGACAGGATTCCCCTCGCCGTCCTGCACCAGCACTTCAAGCGAGCCGTAAGCTCCCAGTGCAGAACTTGCAAAAAGCGCAATTCCGGCAAGTGCTACAACGCAAAGCAGAAGGAAAATCGGGAATGAAGGGATGTTCTGTGCCTCAATCGGGTCCACAATGCCATATACCGGGATGCCCTTCGAGTCAAGCTTATCCAAAAAGGAGTAATATGCATCCTCCGCTTTCGCGTAAAAACCGCTGCCCTTCCCTGCCAAAGCCATCCACTCACTTGCTAATCCAATAGGATTAACTGCAGTAATTCCCCACTAATTCTAACAGCACTCCTGCATTTAAATCTTCGCCCTGTGCAAAGTGGCAAATGCAGCATATTTCGCAATTTTGCCCAAGTCAAAGCCGGCCCAAAAAGGCACTGCCTATTTTTAAATTTTACAACGCCGTTGGCAANNTTTTAGGGGCGGGTCGTTTTACATTCGCTTATTTTTTTTAAAATTTTTTGATAATTTATTTTTTTATAGTAATGCATGGGCATAATGGCCTAATCCCGGCCTGAGCCGGGATAGCTCTCGCCTCCATCCTCCCGAAGAGGATCCCGCCAGCCCAAGCTTGCAAAAACNNCGCACCCAACCGCCGAAACGGTTGTTATGCAATTTAATGCAGGCTGTTGTTGAGGGAAATTGCATAGAACGCATCCTCCTGCGTGCTAACCCTGTACTTGTCGTTCTTCTCCTGGAAAATGAGCCTCACTTTATATGAGACAATCCTTTCAGGGTCGGCAGGGTCGTTTGGCGTCCCTGTCTGCACCACGCCCACAATATCAAACCGGTCCAGCACAAACCCGTCGGATTCTTCTTTAAGCGGGCCTGTGAGGGTGTTGAGCTTTGCCTCAAGGGCATTTTTCGCGTCCGCAACATTCATTGTTTTAATGCCCTCATTGAATGTGCTGTCATCATAAATGCCCCTGCCGGCTGAAAAGCCGACTGAGCGCGCCCCTGCAAGCGCCTTGAAAAGCCTCACGGGGACAAATATGCGGAATTTCCCCCGCGGGAGTATGGGCTCGAGGAGCACCCTTCCGCTCTGCTGGTTTATCACCTTGACACGCGGGAACTTCTCGTAATCAGAATCATTAACGCGCTCCCTGCTCATGTCCATGGTGATGTAAAAGCTGCCGTTGCACTTGCGGTAGTGTTCGATGCCGCTTCCCTGCTCTGCACATGCGATGACCTGGAAGAACTCGTCGCTCCCCGACTGCGAGTTGAAGGTGCTCTTGAGGATGTTTTGCATTTCAGCTTCGTTCGGGTGCAGGAGCTCAATATCAAAGCCGCGCGCATCATCCGCCCGCTCAAGGAGGGATATTAGGTGCTTTGCGGCAATAGTTGCAAACTGGTTGCTCTGGGCCCCTTCACCGACACCAAACCGGTCCTTTACAAATGCCGCTTCCAGCGCCCCCCACCCCGAAGACCCTGAAAACATTAGGTATTCGTTGTCAGGCACCCCGTCCTTTGGCGTGCTGTCGCGCGTCGAAAAATCCTCAATTGTATACCTTATGCCGAAATTGAAGACCTGCAGCGCATCTGCCCTTGAAAGGTCTGCAATAGCCTGCATCTCCTCCTGCTCTGAAATGTCTGTAATGATGTCGGATGTGCTCCTTTGCGTAGAGATCATGGACTGCACCAAAAGCAGCGAGAGCACAATCAGTATGAAACCCACAAGTGCCGTGAAGAGGGTGAAGCCGCGCTGCGAACCAAAATTGCTTTGCATCCACTACTCAATGAATTAAGGGATATAACAATCTTTTGGCTGGCAGGTTTGAGGGGAAGGGCCCGGTTCAAAAATTTTGGTTAAAAATTATCCTGCTGATTTGGAAAGCCCGCGGGAAATCCGGCCCCCCTTGGGAGGGACGGGCGCCCTTGAGGGCGGGGAGGATGCCAACCTGCTCACGTCGCGCGCCACGCGTAGCCTGCCCACGCGTCATAAATGTCCTTGAAGTCACCTTCAGTGACCCTTATCAGGCCGCCGCTATCGTTTGCGGCATCGGCATTGTACGCGTTCCAGTAGCACTTCACATCGCCCTGCCCTGATGCGCACTGCGTTGCCCTGTACGATTCGAGTTTCCTTGCAGCGCATACCGCATTGGGGAAGACATCAGCCTTTGCGGCAGCTATTGCGGCGTTCTTCGCGTCACATCCGAACATGAACTGCCCCCTGAAATCCTTATCGCTTCCCATGCCGCTCTTCACTTCCCCGATGCTTGCTACAAGCGCCTCAAGGTTGAGCCCTGTTGCAGCGTTGAATGATGATGCAAATGGCTTTCCGGTGCAGGGCGAAACGCCACCGCAGTTCACTGCAGTTGCAATTATGCTGCCATGCCTCTGGCCGTCAGGCTGCTTTTGGAGGTAATTTGTCGCAGCGGCAACATGGGTCGCCTGCATTGTCTTTGTCCGCAGGGGCTTTGGGAACTTTGAGACCACTTCGGTTTCAGGGATAAGGCCCGGGAGCACCGCGCCAACTTCCTGGTCATAACCCGGATTCCTGCAGTCATTGAGGACATATTTAACCGGGTCAATCCCTTGCGGTATCTGCCCGACGCGGCTCATTTTCAATTCCTTGCCGCCTGTCCCGATTATTTGCGAAACGGAAATCCTGTAGGTCCTGTACTTGAGTATGGTCTTTGTGAACTGGTCCCCTTGTGAAAGCCTTACGCCAAAGCCTGACTGTGAAGCGAACGGCAACTCCCTTTTTCCAAGCTGCGGGACGCCTGTGACCTTGTCAAGCTCGCTTGCAAGTATCCAGTCATATGCCTTCATCCCGACATAGTTTGCAAGCAGCCCCAAAGCGCCTTCCTTGAGCATTGTCGTGCCGAATGCGCCGATGTTTTTGAGGGTGAACTTGCCGGTCTTGACTTCTGTTTGCTCTTTGGAAAATTCCGCCACCTTTGAAGTCCCGAGATTTTGGGCCTTCTTTTTTATCACGTCTGCAACAGCCGCATCAGGGGTGCCGCTTGTGACCTGCGATTTGAGGTATGCTTTTGCCTTTTCCTCAAACTGCCTCATTAAATCCTGCGTTTCAGCATCCGAAATGTCTGCAGTCCATGCAAGTATTGTCGGAGGCCCCGTTACTATCGCCCCGCCCATTGTATATGTTGCCCCGGGCAGCGTCTTTGGAGTGAAGTTCCTGCTTGGGCTCAGTTCAATTGTCTGCAGCTCAATTGCAAGCGCTGATGTGCTGGGATTTAGCGTGGTGCCTGCGGTATTGAGGCGGTTTATGAACCTTTCAACAAGTTCGTCACGTGCGTGTTGTATTGCCCCAAGTTTCAACGGATCTGAAGGCTCAATTGGCGCTGTCCATGCAACTGTTGCGTTCCTTGCCCCGGGCTTGAGGTCCTTGACCTTTGCATCCCCAAATATCCCTTCAACCACCTTGTCTGCAATTTCCCTGTTTACCGCGCCGGTGGGGGCATGCAGCCTTGCGTTGTGGATTTTGGCGAGCAGCGCAGGGTCCTTTAGCATTTCAGTTTCAACATTTTTAATTGATGTTTCCTTTATGAGCTTTCCTGCTTCCTCAACGCTCAGATAGCCCCTGCCAAGCGCCCTTCCCGCGCCCGAGGACCGCTTTGCGATTTCCTCCCCAAGGTCACTTGCAATCTGGCCCGAAATGCGCTTTTTGTATTCGTCAAGGAACCCCAATACCTCGACGTCAGCCGAGCTTGCAAAGAGGTTGACGTGCACTTTCGTTGTAAGCTCTTCGGCAATGGAATCTGACACTATCTTAACCTTTGAAAAGAAAGCCGGGCTGTTGTAAATTTTATCATCAAAAGTCATGAATCCGGCACGCACCGAATCCTTGATCAGCGCGGTCTCGGCATAAGCGATGCTTATTGTGGTAAGTGCCTGGTCCTCCTGCGCACGGACCTGAGCTTGCGCCCGGTCAAGGGCGCTTCCCACGCCTGCAAACCTTAAAATGGATTTGACCACAGTGCCAAGCATGGTCCCTGCCCCGGTGAAAAAATCCTTGACCGGCTTTATGATCGTTGTGTCGAAAAAGTCAATCACTTTTTTCACATTCTGGTTCACTTCCCCCATGAGCGCTGCATATGGTATCACGCAATCTGCGATCGGGTTTATGAAAAGGCCGGCTATCCCTACAGTTGGCCTGACAATTGAAGTCACGACGCTTGTGAGCGCGCATGCGCTCAGATAATAGTTGGCCGCCTTGCTCTTTGCAGCAATCACTTCCGGCTTTTCCTCAAGCTGCAGCTTGCCCGTGCCTTTAAGTATCCCATCGCCAACCGATGCCCTGTGCTCGACCTCGCTTATCTTTGTGAGGTCGCTCAATGCGAGTTCCTCAGGGTCCCCTTTCCACATGAAGGTTGCATAGTAATATTCACCCGGTTTTGTGGCATCGAGCTTTGGCGCCTTCTCGTCAACAAATTTCAACGGGTGTATCCCGCACACGGCAAGCTCTGCTTCCTGCGCAGGGATCTTTGCGGACTTCTGCGTTGCTTCGATGCTCTTTGCCTCCACAATTATTTTCTTGCCCTGCGCGTTCCAGAACTGCGAATTGCCTATCGCGCAGATGCGTGCCTGTGCCGTGAACTTGTTTGTCTTTTCATCAAGATTGTCCACCTTGATTGTTGTTATGGTTTCCTGCGTGTCAGGCCCGTCCTTTGGCCTTTGAGGCCTGAAATGCGGCGGGACATAAATGCCTTCAAACTCAGTGGATTTTTTTGCGCTAAGCGAGAGCGTCTCTTTTATGTTGCTTGAAAATTCCAGCGGCGCGCATTGTTCGACCTCGAACTGCACGGGTATTTTTTCCTTAATGGGCAAAAGCTGCGGCTTCCCAAGGGCAGAGGAGCTCTTCAAAAGCATATAGCTCTCGTCAGCGCCTATGCACCCTTCAACAACATTGTCGCGCAGGTTCCTGATGGAGCTTGCCGCGTCCTTCACGATCTCGCGCTGCAGCTGCTTTTCGGCTCCGACACTGTCGCGGATCAGTGCCCTGATTGTGACGGGGTTGTCGGATGGCACCTTGTCCATCTCAAGCCTGACAATATAGCCTTCAGTGCTGCCAAGGTCGATGCTTAATGTATTGGTGCTGATCGAGCCCTGCACCGCCCTGCTCTCGGTGCCAAAGAGCGTCTTTGCAACTTCCCCCGAGAGCTGCTCGAGCGCGCTGTCCTTAGGGTCCACAACGCCCATCCAGCTGTCGTACTTTAGGCTGCGCGTAAAGCCTTCGTCGCGCGGCAGGAAATTGTTGATGTTTTGTATGAGCGGGGCGCACTGCTCAGTGACCTGCCTTGCCGAAACCTCGCCCTCGTTTTCAGGCATGATGTCGATGACAACATTCATAAGCTCGGGGACAAACCTTCCGCCCTGCAGCGCAACCGAGCCGTTGAACTTCACCTTATACCTTCCGCAGCCGCGTATGTTGCTGTTGAGCCACACCTGCTTTCCGTATCCGCCCAAGTACTCTCCGCCGCTCTTCCCCGAAAAAAAGCTTACGGTGAAATTCTTTATCCCGCTGTTTTTTCCCGAGATCGCTTTTTGCAAAAGCGCGGGGGAGAGGTTATCATGTGAGAAATAAACCGAGTATGATTCCTGCTTGACCCCAAGGCCGTCAAAAGAGCAAAACCCGCGCGCCATGTCAGCCTGCGTGCATCCGCGCGCGTTGAAAACCTCGCTGCCCATGTTGTGCACCTGCTTTGTGGCCTCGGCGACCTTGTCCTCAAGCCTGTCAGCCAAAAATGCCGAGAGCTGCGATGCATCACAGTATGCGCTGTCACATACTGCGGGGCCTGACGCCATCACGGGGAAGCGGACTTTCTTTGTTCCTCCTTCACACACATTGAGCTCCATTTCCTCGCCGGCAGCAGTGCTTTTTAGCACGTCCTTTCCGAGCCTGACCTCAACTATCACCGGCGTTGAATCGATCGGCGTGCCGCTGCGGGGCAGGAATGCATGCACGTAAATTGGCATGGGCGAGCCGTTGTAGTTCTCGCGCTTTTGCAAAACCAAGCTGAACTTTGCCTCGGCGCCCGGCATAATGTAAACGTTAGTGGGCACAAGCTGCAGGGCATTGCTGCCAAGGGGCGGCCTTGAAATATCCAGCACCCTCACTTCCTCGGCACAGGTGTTGCGCAATGTAAGCTCTTGCGAGATGGCCCCTTCCGTGCTCTTGCTTGAGATGAATGCAAGGTTGCCGGGGACCGCAACAAGGCACTGCGCCCCTGAAATATGCGAAATAAGGTTCACTGGCCCAAAACTGAATGACGCGCCGTTGATGACCCCTGTGATATCGAGCTGCTTGACATCTGCAAGCGTGGTCTTTGCATCCCGCGTGGCCTGCGCAAAAAGCGTGAGCGGCGGGTCAATGGCCTGCCCCTTGCGTAAAACCTGTATCGGGAAATCCGGCACGACGCGCACATCCACATTGCCCCTGCTTGTCTTGCTCGAAACCCTGAAATGGACGTTTTCGATGTCAGCCTCCCCCACATTCCTCACAAAAAGAGGGACCTGCGCCTTATAGCCAATATCCGAAAGTACCGGCTGTCCAATCCCTTCAATTCCTGATGGCATGGGTGTCATGAAATTTGCCGGCCCTAAATATAGCTCGATATTGCGCGAAACCTGCAGGGCAAAGCTGGGGTTCCACACATAGACTTCAACAGGGAGGCTTTTGGCGAAATTCCCGCCCCTA
The DNA here is from genome assembly GCA_013331625.1 of Candidatus Iainarchaeum sp. Lineage (GTDB taxonomy): Archaea > Iainarchaeota > Iainarchaeia > Iainarchaeales > Iainarchaeaceae > UBA10205 > UBA10205 sp10205u. The sequence continues at coordinate 19,372 of DUGC01000117.1, forward strand.
TAAATTATGTCGAAGTGGAAGCTCTCTTTTCCGGGGTAGTTGCGCAAAAGGTTGTTTGTCACATTCACTATCACTTCATCGCTGTCAGTGCGCCTTTCCTGCGATCCTTGCGGGCTGAGCCTTATTTCCTTCGAATCAACTTCAAGGCCTTCAGTCCTTTTCCCCCCGCCCACGACTTCCGGCTTGAGCTCGAGCGGAACCTGGCACTCGGGCCTTTTTGCAAGGCTTGCAGTAAAGCTCTCGCTTGTCGATGTCGAATAGCCGCCGTACTTGTAATATCCTGAGCCGAGCTGGCCGTAGCTGTTGTAAAAGCCGCTGTAAGCATTTGCTGATGAGCCGCCAAACCCGGTGGTATTGGCCCTGTTAGGGTAATATGAATCAAGCGTGCCTGCATTGGGGTCATAGAACCCTGTCCCTGCAGGGTAGCCTTGGGAGTTTGAATAATACTGCTGGTCATAATTGCCGCGGTTATCCATTCCCGATGCAATGAAAACCACAATGCCCGGCTTGCTGAATTCAAGGCAGTCCTGCGCAATTGCAGGGTTATAGTCAACAATGATTTTGTGCTCTGCCGTGACCAAAAGGCCTGCCTCGGTCCTTCCCTTTGCAATTACCCTCACCTCGCCATGGGCATTGTCCTTTTCGCCATTGTATTGGGCCGATATGCCGATCCTTTGGGTGGAATTTGCTGCAATATCTGACATCGGGCTCACCCGCACTGACATGCCATCAGGCAACTGCCCTACCGGCTTTAGCTCAAATGTGAGCGATTCGACATTCTGCCTAGATTTATTCACAAGCTCAAATTCCTTTTCGGCGCTTTTTTGCGACTTTTGTATTGAAATATACCCCTCAGGCTCCTTCCACTCCAGCACTCCCTGCTTTGTGATCTCTATCTGTCCATCAAGTGCCCGGAAGCCCTGCGCCGTCACATTATAAGTGACCACCCCCGAGCCATAAAAATTTTTCACAAAATACCTTCCTGCACTCCCCCTCTTCGCGCTGCCATCCCCCCTGATTGTCTGCTTTGCCCCTGCCCTGCCCTCAAGCCTTATCTGCGCATCCTCAATCGGGACGCGCTGCTCATCTTCAAGGACAATCACAAAGTCATCCCCGTACGTGACCTGTGAGGGCACCGTTGTGAGCAGGATCGGCTTTTCCCTGTAAATGCTGAAATGGAACTGCTCTGTGACAGAGTCCTTGTCCGTCACGAGCTGGAGCGTGATAGAAGTGTTCTCTGCCTCAAGCGCCTTGAAATAGAGCCTGACACCCGTGGTCCCGCCTGCAGGCGCTGAGACATTTTCCACCTGCACCGAAGTGTCGGTGCTGTTTGCATCAGGCATCTGCGCAAAATCATTTATGCCAAACCCCTGAAAGCCGATCTTTGGCTTTTGCCTCACTGTGGAGCCTTTCACAGTGGCCTTGAGCGCTTCGCTTGGCGCGATATCAACCTGCAGGGCATAAATCTCCCCGAGCACTGCCTTGAAATTTTGGGGCGCATACTCCGAGCCGTCACTGCGCACGAACCTGTATGAGGCGCACAGCCTGTTCGAGCACTTTGAGCCGCTGTCAAGGATCCTTATATTTTCAAGAGAAGTTTGCGCATAAAGCCCTGTTTTTGCACTGGAATATTTCTCAAGCCCTATCTCGTCATCAGAAGGGACCCTGTAGACCTTGCCGCCGATCGATGACCACGCGCGGTAGTGCAGTTCGGCCTGCTGGCTTGCTGCGCTCTCTTTTGCCTTTGCGCGGATGTTTATCACTTTTTCCCCACCCGACTGGAAATAGAGCTCTATCCATTTATTGTACTGGCCTTCGCTGCCCGAGTTTTCCATGTCAAGCGCCTCAAAGCCGGGCCTTGGCATGGGGGAATAGCTCCTGCCATAAAAGTTCGCTGCCCCGATTGCTGAAAATCCCGTAATCCCCGCATCTTGCGAATCCACAAACCCTACGCTGTCCTCGCCAAGCCGTACATGCAACCCGTTCCCGCTGCCCCCTTGGGGGAAAGTTGCGCGAAAGCGCAGGAACATGTCCTCGCCTTTTGCAAGCCCGTCTGCCTTCTCGCCGCTTATCGTATAAACGCCCAAAAATTCAGCAACGGGCGTCGTGCCCACGCCTTTCTGGCCGCCCTTTGAAACTGTGATGGCATTCTGGTCCTCAACACCCACTTCCTGCTCAAAGCCCCCTCCCTCACCATCAGTGTAAATCACGCTCACATACTTGTTTCCTTTCGGGTTAAATGCAATGCCGCCTGCGCTGTACTGCCCTTCAAAAAGCGATGTGTCCCCTGCGGCAACCGACACTATCCCCCCTTCAGCTTCCCTGCCGTCACTTCCCAAAACAGTGAGCAGCACCCTTGAGAACGGCTCTGAAAGCGTCACAATAACCTCGTTTTTGAAAGTTTCGCTCACCTCAACGCCGGCCTGCCCGCCAAGGTTTCCCTTGGTTGCCTTCACATGTATTTTTGAATTCAGGGGGGCTAAAAACGTGAATTTTCCGGTTATGTCTGTTTTCTGTGCGCCAAGCCCGAGGGGCAGCAGGCCGTTAGTGTCATCCCCTTCAAAAAAATTCAGTGTTGCCCCTGCAACCGCAGCCCCCTTGCCATCGTTTGTATATACTATGAGGGATCCTGAATTGTTCGCAGTGCCGTGCTGCATTGTAAAAACCAGGCGGTTGTTCTGGCTTAGCCTGGCCTTCTGCCTCACGGGCACGTACTGCTCGTCCCACGCGCTTGNNGCATAATAATCCTGCTCTGATGAGAGCCCCTCGAAAATAACCTCGCCTGCAATGCTGCTTGTTTTTTGCGCAATGGGTTCCCCCGCGCTGCCAAAGAGCATCACCGGAACTGACGGCAGCGGCCTTGCAGTGGCATCAAGCACGCTCACAGTGAGCGCGTTGGTGCCGGGGAGCAGGTAGACTTCGCGTATAATCTCGTCATCGCGAATTGTTGCGCTCTCCTGCGTTCCGGCCGAATCATATGTCAGATAGTCCTTCCTTTCAACAACAAGCCTCACTGAAATGCCTTTTGAGACTTTCTCTGCCTGTTCCCCGTCCCCATCACTGTCCGTAAGGCTGCTGACCAGCTCATTGTCAAGCGCATCATAAATCCTGAGGCTGAAATTGCCAAGGCGCTGCTTTGTGTTTGCATCAAAGGCACGCACGATGATGTTTGACTTCCCGCTCCTGCTTGATGCCTTTGGCACAAGCCTGACCTCATTGTCTGCAGAAAACCCCAGCGCAGTGCCAAACGAGCGCTGCTCATAATTGGGCTGCGTGACAGTGATGCCTGTCTGCTTGCCTTCGGCAACCCCCGGGCAGACATATGCCCCATTGCTGCCTTCAAGGCACTCTATGTTTGCCTTTCCGGCAAACTGCGCCACTATTCTTGCGCTCTCAACAGGGTCCCCAGTTTCGTCATCGACAAGCCGGATCGTCGCCTCGCCAATTTTTGAAACCTTTTCGAGCCGCATCTCGGCAGAAGTTAACGCATCGCGCAAAAACACCTCGCCTGAGGCATCATCATACCCTTCCTTTGAGGCAACCAGCAGCAGTTTCGAGCCGACCGCCAGCGGCACACGCACTTCCTGCCCGTCCTGGAACGAAGTTGACCCAAGCCCGACCGGATTGCCGCTTTTGGCATCATTGGCTTCAATGCGCACCTGCCGCAATGCCTCGCCCTTCTCATCGAGAAGCGAGAGCTTTAGCACTGCCTGCGGCGGCGCTGCAAATGCAAGGCCATAGAAAATCAGCGCAATTGCAATCATGCCCGCAATTGCTATTGGGAATGCAGGCAGGCCCTTTTCCTCAAGCGGATCGATCACCGAATAAACCGGCACGCCTTTATCGGCAAGGAAATCCATTGCGGCAAAAAATTTTTCCTCAATGCCGGCGTATAGCCCGCCAGCCTGATCTGAAAATCCCATTTTCCAGCCCCTTTCGCTTAATCGGCCAAAAGCCCATAATGTTGAACTGCGAACTATTATATTAATGTGGCTGCATCAGCAGGTGCCCTGTTGCATAACTCCCAAAAACTGCCCTTTTTTTGTCAGGACGTCTAACTGGTCAGGCCCCTGTAAGGCCATAAGACGAATCGTAAAAGTCGGATTTGTTTGGTTTCCGTAATTATGCAACAGGGCATCAGCAGGGATTGCCGGCAATTGAAGGCTATTTTAACGCTCACGCTGTGCACATGATGCACTGGCCGAGGCATAAATTTGGCTGAAAGCCTCTTGCGCGCGTTCCCCGGGGGGTTATGCGGCCGGATGTTACAACGCCGTTGGCAAGAACGCGCTTGCCTTTAGGCGGGTGATGAATTGCTGGCGGTGGCGTTGTGTGCTGTGCCTTGCGTGTGCACTTCAAGAACGCCCGCCCCTTTTAGGGGCGGGTCGTTTTAC
>DUGC01000048.1 GCA_013331625.1 Candidatus Iainarchaeum sp.
CCCGCTGTTAGGAATGCATTCCCAATGGCCTGATTCACAGGTAGATCTGCCGCTATTAGGGCACTGTGGCGGGGACTGGGCGCACTCGCCCTGCGGCCCCGACTGGCCTCCTTGGCCTCCGCCATTTTCAGGCGGCCTGTAATCAGCTCTTTCCCTGCAATGCCACCCATCGGCCTCACAAGCAGGATACTGTCCTTCGCCGCACTGAGGCGGGTTAGGGCTTCCCTGGCAACCCATCTGGCCAGGCTGCTGCTGGTATTGCGATTGCCTGCATTTCCAAACGCCGCCATCGCAAAAAGGCTCCGCCCCCATGCCGCATGCCTGCGGTGGACCCGGGCCTTGGCAGCCTTTTCCATAATCAGGCCCATACTGGGAGCCAGACACGTACTGCCCGCCATTTTGCCCCTGGATATACCTGCCAGCGTTATTGGAACCACTCTGGCCGCCCATCTGCTGGGGCCCCGGGACATAAATGTCAGGAAGCCGAAAGCCCTGGTCGCCTGACTCCCTGAACTTCTTGAGCTCCTCACACTTGACCCTGAAATTTGGGAGCTGCTCTTTAATCCTGTCCTTTGCTTTTGCGAGCATGTCCTTTTCGCTCTGCAGGCTGGCACCCGCCATGGCACGGCAGAGTTTTATGACAGTATCCTCGTTGAATGTGTCAATTGTAATGGAACTCTCATCAATGCCCGCCTTTTTCAGCGCATACTTCGCTTCCGCAGGCAAAGGGATTTTTCCTGAACTGAACTGCGAGCAGAAATCATCCGGGTTACAGATCTTTGCCTCAGAATCGAGGCGCGAACAGACAGTTGACGCTTCCTGTGACTGCTTTATGACACCGGTAAGGGTTGACACCAAGGCAGCCTTGTCGCCGACGCACCCTTGCGCAAAAGAACTGCTGTTTGAACTGATCCAGTTGTAAGCGCTTGTCATGCTCTCCATCATGCGTTGCTGGCCCACATACTCTGTGTCGGCAAAGCTAGATTCCGGAAGGCCAATGTCAAAATTGAAATTGCCAAAGCCATTCTGCTGGTTTTGCATATTTTGCTGCTGGCCCTGAATATTCGTGCCGGCATCATCCGCAAGGACAAGGGAAACCAGAATAACAAGGGAAAACCCAAGCAATATTGATTTCATTAATTTCATTTCACTTTCCATGTGACAGTTAAATATAGATTCTCCTATTTAAATTTTCCTTTTTAGGGATTTGGACGTATTTTTGGGAAAATATGCCGGCATCAGGCCCCGGCAAAAACAGCAAAATTCACCCCAAAGGAGAAAAATATTCGTCATGGCAGCGCCGCGAGCAGAACCTTCTGGCTTCAATTGAGCCAAACGGATTGTCAATTATTTCCCCGCAGTTCACGCACTTATATTGCTTTACGGAAACTTTCCCCTGCTGAACCTGCTTTGGCTGCTTCTTATCCAGATTTACAAACACCATCGGCATGCACCCCTTTTGGCCAAAAGCCTATTTACCTGAAATCTTCCCACCAACGATATTTAAACATAAGTTTCGTTATGTAGCGCTCAATAAGGCTTAATTACACTAACACAAGCATACAGGATTAATCGTTTGCTGCGCATTGATAATTATGGAATCTTATGCAAAAATGCCATATAGCGTGCTGCGCATTTCCGGAAATGCCGAAAAGACACTCAACGGGATCACGAGCAACACCCTTGATGCACCGCGCAATGCATTCCTTGACATTTACGGCAAGATTGTCGCAACATTCTACCAGCAGCGCCTCAACGGGGAAATTTTTATAGCGCTTCCCGCAAAATCCCTTTCAGCCTCGCTTGCCCACCTCAAGCCTTACGCGGCAATCGGAAAGGCGATGGTTGAAACGACACAATTGCAGGCATATTACCTCCCCGAGGAGGACACTATGGAAATGCCCGGATTTAAAATCCCTGAACGCCAAGGATGCGTGCTCATCGCCCCCAATCTGCCAATGGCCTTAAACCAGATGGATGATGATGAATTCACACTTTTACGCCTCGAGAGGGGCATCTCAATGCAGGGCATTGAATTTGAAAATGAAATGATCATGAATACAGACTGGAAAGACGCGGTTTCGTTTTCAAAAGGATGCTATTTAGGGCAGGAAATAGTTTCCAAAATAAGCATGCGCGGAAAGCCACCTAAAAAGCTTGTGAGAGTTGCATTTGAAAAGGAGCCACAAAACCTGAATATTGAAAATTCGCAGTTGCTCACAAAAGCGTATTCAAAAAGCCTTGGCAAGTGGATTGCATACTGCTCTCTGCCAAGTCAAATTAAGGAAGTAAAAGGGGGACAAATAATTGATTAAAATTCCAACACCATGCTTCCAAAGTTCGCCAATTAACCAATTCCCGACGATTTTTAAAATACGAGTGCATTTTATTTATTCATGCCGCAAATTTCAGCTTCAGTCCTCAATGCCGATTTTGCAAAGTGGAAAAAGTGGCTTNNCCGCCCGCATCGACCGGATCCACTGGGATGTGATGGATAATAAGTACGTGCCGAACACAGGGATTGATGAGGAATCGATAAAGAAGCTGCGCCCGCGCACAAAAAAATTATTTGAAACGCACCTGATGGTTGTTGACCCTGAAAACCACATCCAAAAAATCGCTGATTATGGAAACGAGCTTGCAATATTCCACATTGAAACAGTGAGGCAGCCGGAAAAAATCATCAGGCAGATACGCGATGCAGGCATGAAGACGGGGATTTGCGTCAATAACAGGACCGACGCACGCGTTGTGCTGCCATTCCTTGGCAAAGCGGACCTTTGCCTCGTGATGGGCGTCGAGGCAGGATTTGGCGGGCAGGAATTCAACCCTGCAGCGCTGGGAAAGATAAAGCTCATCAGGCAGCATATTGACAAAAACAAACTGGGCTGCAAAATAGAGGTTGACGGCGGGATAAACCCGCAAACAGGAGCGCTCTGCACACAAGCAGGCTGCGACATCTTGGTGGCGGGCACATTCATATTCAGGCACCCGAAAGGCATAGGGCAGGCGGTGAAGGAGTTCAGGGATGGCAAATAGCCAATATTTATAACCCTAAT
>DUGC01000001.1 GCA_013331625.1 Candidatus Iainarchaeum sp.
CGCCATTTCTGGACAATTTTCTTTCCTTTAACCAGTTCAATGTTTTTCCCATCAATGTAACCATCATAGGCACTTATCTTTCCATTCACTTTTTTACTAATAGAGGCTGAAGCCCGGGTGAACTCAGAGTGTTTCCCCGAGTCCATCAGCGCCTCATAAACCTCACTTGGTTTTGCGTTAATTTTTACTTCCTGCTTTATGGTTTTTGTTTGCATCACATCACAGAAGGAAAATGACTGCGCTCATCACAAGCAAAGTCACCAAGTGGTGTCCTGCGTTCAGGAAATACAAGCCAATTGGCTTCTGCTCCCAAAGCACTATTCCCAATCCTGTAGTCAGGAAAAATCCAACCCACACTAGGAATCCAACTGCCAATGCTCCGGCAATGTCTGCCACTCCTGTTGCAGATATGAAGATTGAAAGAACGCCAGCAGAGACAATTGCGGTTACAAGCCCGCCAATCATTGCAGGCATCATCCCTTCTTTCTTCATGCTTTCCTGCTTCAAACCCATGTATTGCATCCATTGCTTTCCGAACAATGGGCCATACCATGCAAATCCAATTATGAATGCCACAATTCCTGCAGCTACTGACCCCATAATATCCGGTTCTAAAACTATCATTTTCTCCACCTCTCCTTGGATTGCCTCAAAGGCAATCTCCAAAATATTGGGCGAATCTTTTTTTAAACAGAGTTAGGGGCGCCTTACCGGTATGCCTTTTCAAAATACACATTGCAATTATTAATCTTTTGAACCGTGATTTTAAAATGAAAATGAACATTCACAAATCAGAAGAAAGGGGCAAAGCAGACATGGGCTGGCTTAAAACTGCATACAGTTTCAGTTTTTCAAATTATCACAATCCAAAAAGAATGGGCTTTGGTGCTTTGAGAGTTTTGAACGATGATATTTTTGCAGCAGGTGCAGGCTTTCCTGCGCATGAACATTCAAATATGGAAATTGTTACAATAGTACTTGAAGGCGCACTTGAGCACAAGGACAGTTCAGGCGGCCACGGCGTAATCAAGGCCGGGGAAGTGCAATACATGTGTGCAGGTTCAGGTGTGACACACTCAGAATTCAATCATTCAAAAAAAGAACCTGTAAAACTTTTCCAGGTGTGGCTCACACCAATCAAGCAAAACCTTCAACCACAATATGATCAAAAGAATTTTGAAAATGCTGATATTAAAAACAAGTTTGCTGTTTTGGTTTCGGGCAAAAAAGAAAAAGATGCATTGCACATGAACCAAGATGCAGTGTTTTCATTGGGAGAGTTTGACAAAAACAAAAAATTTTCATATTCCTGCACTTTCAAAGGAAATGGGGTATTTGTTTTTCCTATTTCGGGCCTGCTGGAAATCAATGGTGAAAAAGTCAATGCTAGAGATTCTGCTGAAATTACAGGCTCTGACAAAATCGAAACAAAGGCACTCGAAAAGAGCAAGGTTCTTGTTATTGAAGTGCCAGTGAAATGAAGGTGTTAATTTTTTACTTTCTGCTTATCGATAGTATAAACGTAAAGTATTTATATTGGCGTTGCCACAATACTACTGGTGATCTGATGGAAACACTTACGGTTTCAAGCAAGTTTCAGATTGTGATTCCAAAGAAATTGCGTGAGAATATGAATATTAAATCCGGCCAAAAACTTGTGCCTATGCAGAAGGGCAATTCGATTGTTCTTGTTAAAATAGGCCCATTAAAGGGCGCATTCGGTTTTGCAAAAGGCATGAGTACTGCCGGAGTGAGGGATCACAGTGAACGTTTTGATTGATTCAAGCGGATGGATTGAATTTTTTGCCAACGGTAAGAATGCCGAAAAATGGCGAAAACTGATTTTATCCGCAGATAAGAAAACACACATAACCCCTTCGACCGTCTTGTATGAGGTTTATAAGAAAATTAAGAGGGATTTTGCTGAGGAAAAAGCTGATGAGGCAATTGCCTATATAATCGATTCCACAAGGGTAATTCAAATAGATGAGGGTATATCAATTGATGCAGCTGAAAAAAGCCTTGTCCATGGCCTGGCAATGGCGGATGCCATAATCAAGGCAACAGCAGACTTGAATAATGCAAAAATAATAACAGGCGATAGCCACTTCAAAACTTTTGAAAATGCTCTGATTATCTGAACTTATTCCTGTATTGCATTTTCTAGGCAGATTTTAAAAGGCTTATCTGACCCAATTTCCCTGTATGCGGGAGTCGGATAGCGGTCAATTCCACCAGCTTGAGGCGATGTGGTAGTAACTGACTATGTCTCAACTGGCTGGCACCTTAGTGGTTTACGGCAGTTCGAATCTGCCCTCCCGCATATGCCTATTTCCTTTAACAGGGGGCGAAAAGCCTTAATGGAAAAGAAAGAGGGGGGCGCGGCCATGCAAACGCACATGCCTCAAGATTTTATTGCCCTTGACATAAATCCATTTTCGGGGGGCTATTGTACCGGGTCTTAATTGATGCAAGCAAAATGAATTATATACCCTTGCTGTTATTTTATGTGAAACCTTATGGCAAACGAATTCCTTGCAAAGAACTTTTTCTGGCTTTCATATTTCCGGTCTTCAAATGGAAAAAAGCGCTGGATTTCAAGGACATCCCATCTTCTGGGATCGGTGTCATTGATTTCCGGTGCCATATTCCTGCTCTTTGTATACCTGACTGTTGGCGCTGCCGTGCAGCTATCGGGTTCACTCCATCTGGGAATGGTGAATTACATCTACCTGCTCTTTATGCTCATTTATGCCTTAATGCTCTCCGGCGGGGCTTTCTTTTTTTTCAAGGACATCCTTTCTTCTGTCGTGGTGAACTATGACGGCTCTTATTTCCGGCTCGATAGCCCCATCACGGTGAGGAATTATGTGAATGTGTTTTTCCTAAAGGAGCACACTTCCGTGGGCAGCGCCATTGCAAGGGTTGAATATTCAAAGGCGCTATTTGACATATTTTCCGAACATCCCGAGTATTATTATACGCTTGAATTTGTTTTTACGAATGCAGAGCATGTTAAGTACCCGTTCCTTTATACTTCAAGCGACCTGCTCGCCTACTTTTTTGACAAGATGCCCATGGTTGCAAGCCTTAGGTTTGGCCACTTCACGCAGGAGGATGTGAAAAAAATAGCCGCTTTCTTTGAAGTGCCCTGCGTGCTGGTTGAATAACTTGCAGGGAAAAATTCAAAAAAATGAATCCTATAGCAAATCACCATAAATGCCGAAAAACTTTCGCGGTTTGCTATAAATCCAAAATCAGCCCATTTGGGAAAAGCAATTTCCGTGCGGCGATACCTTGCGGGATAATTGTTCCTTTAAATATTCTCTTTAATTTTCTTCTCCCATTCCGCAAGCTCGCTTTCCATGGCCCCCTTTGAGCCCAAAGTGAGCCTGACATTGTCGCCTTCAAAGCGCGGCACTACATGGAAGTGCAGGTGGTGCACTGCCTGCCCTGCCGCCTTCCTGTTGTTCTGGACAAGGTTGAAGCCGTCTGCGTGCAGCGCTTTCATTGCAGCTGCGGCGACCTTTTGCACTGTTGCTATGGCCCTCCCGAGCTCCATTTCAGGGATATCAAGCAGTGTAGGGTAATGGCTTTTCGGGATTATGAGTGCGTGGCCCTTTGATGCGGGCTCGATGTCGAGGAACGCGAGCGAGTATTCGTCCTCAAAGAGCTTGCGGCAGGGGATTTTCCCTGCCGCGATTTTGCAAAAGATGCAGTTTTCATCAGCAGGCATCAGGCACACCTTGCTTTCGCTCAGTTTTGCGGCTTTTGTATTGAAATTACTTTTATCCAAAACCTCAGTGTCTTCCCTGCAAGCGGGTGCGTGATCTTTACCGTTGCGATCCCGTTATTAATGTCAGTGACGGTGGCCTGCTGCCCTGTGCTTGTGGACAGCACGCTGCCAACTGTAATATTTCCATCCCCTGAAATCTGCGAAAGGGGCACTGTAGTGACCTGCCCGTCGTCTGCGCTTCCATATGCTTTTTCAGGCGGGATTGTGACATTCTTTTCCTCGTTGAGCTTCATGCCGATGACTGCCTCATCAAACCCTTTTATCATGTTGCCCTGGCCTGCCACGAATTCAAGCGGCCCCCTGCCTTCGCTTTTGTCAAAAATTGTGCCGTCAGGAAAGCTTCCTGAATATTCAACTTTAATTGTATCCCCTTTTTCAACTGCCACTTTGTCCGCCCCGCTGTTTTGGCCCCCTATGGTGTTATTGCCATCTCCCGCTCCGTCCTGCTGGCTGCAGCCGGCAAGGAGAAGCAGCGAGCCTAGTGCTAATGCCACGATGGATATTTTCATTATATACTGAGCAAGCGAAATCCTTAAATTCGCGCCCCCGCCCGTTTGCCTGTTTTTGCCCGCTCAGAAGTCAACTGCGGGTCAATTGCACGGCATGCGCCGATTTCTACATATTGGTATATAAATGTTAATTGTGGAGAATTAATATAATCAGAATATGGAAAAAACATGGTAAAAACAGGATTATTATCAAATAATCTTAATTCGGGTGGGTTATAAGAATTAATTTCCGGGCTTTTTTGGGGCTGTTTGGTCATTTAGGTGTTTTGCTTTGCTGGAATTCATATTTGCGGTCGGAATAATTTCGATTCTTTGTGCGCTCGGGTTTGCATGGTGGGTGCTAAAGCAGGACGCCGGAAGCGTCCAGATGCAGACAATTGCAGGGTATATACGTGAAGGGGCCGAGGCTTACATAAAGCGGCAGTATACTTCGATTGCACTGCTTGCAGGTGTCACTGCGCTCATAATTTTGGGTGTTTATGCGTTTGTCGGCAAGTGGGATTATGCCGTGCAGACATCGGTTGCATTTATTCTCGGTGCCTTCTGTTCTGCAGTTGCAGGCATCATCGGAATGTTCATTTCTGTGAGGGCAAACATCAGGACTGCCGCAGCAGCCACAACCTCATCCCCAAAAGCCCTCAAAGTGGCGCTTTATGGCGGCGCTGTCACAGGGATTTTCGTGGTCGCGCTCTCGCTGCTCGGGGTTACAACAGTTTTCTATGCTTTTGGCGCTGACCCGCTAAAGACGCCGTTCATCATTGTCGGTTACGCATTCGGCGCATCATTTGTGGCGCTCTTTGCCCAGCTTGGAGGGGGCATTTTCACAAAGGCTGCAGATATCGGCGCTGACCTCGTAGGAAAAATCGAGGCCGGCATCCCTGAAGATGATCCGCGAAACCCTGCAGTGGTAGCTGACCTTGTCGGTGACAATGTGGGTGATTGCGCAGGCCGCGGGGCGGATATTTTCGAGAGCACTGCTGCCGAAACAATTGGCGCAATGATACTTGGGGTTGCACTATTTTCAGCATTTGGGGCAAACGGGGTTTTGTTCCCCCTTGTTGCAACTGCGCTTGGCCTGATTGCATCCATCATAGGCCTGCTTTTCGTGAAAGCAGGGGAGGAAGAGGATCCTATGAGGGCGCTTGACAGGGGCTATTATATTGCATGCATCGTTGCCACAGTATTGTTCTATTTTGCAACAACGATCCTGCTCGGGAGCATATGGTTTTTTGCGGCAGCGCTTGTCGGCATCGTCATGAGCATCCTGTTTGTCTATATCACGCAGTATTACACCGAGTACCGCTTCAGGCCGGTCAGGAGCATTGCGAAGGCATCGCAGACAGGCCATGCAACCAACATCATCACAGGGCTTGCAGTAGCCCTTGAAAACACAGCCCTCCCCGTGATAGTGATCTGCATTTCCCTCTACATTTCCTTCAATTTCGGCCTCCGGTCGGGTGTTGCGAATGGCGGATTGTTCGGCACTGCGGTTGCAACGATGGGGATGCTTGCAACGGCTGCATATATCCTTGCAATGGATGCCTTTGGCCCGATCACTGATAACGCAGGCGGCATTGTTGAGATGTCAAAGGCGCCTGCAAATGTGAGGCGCAATACAGACAGGCTCGATGCGGCAGGCAATACCACAAAGGCGCTCACGAAAGGCTATGCGATAGGCTCGGCCGCCCTTGCAGCATTCCTTTTGTTCTCTGCCTATATGGATGAGGTTGCAAGGCTCACGGGGCAGGCCTTTACTGTCGTAAACCTTGCAAAGATCGATGTTTTCATAGGGGCAATGCTCGGTGCAATGCTGATTTTCCTTTTCAGCGCCTTTGCGATAAGCGCAGTGGGTAACACTGCAGGCTATATAATCGAGGAAGTGAGGCGCCAGTTCAGGGACAAGGACATTTTGAGCGGGAAAGTAAAGCCTGATTATGCAAAATGCGTCGACATCACTACTGCAGGGGCTTTGCGCAACATGGTTTTGCCAGGGCTTGTGGCAGTGGGTTTCCCTATAGTTGTCGGTGTCCTTTTAAAGAGCGAAGCCATGGCTGCATTTTTGATGGTCGGGACAATCTCAGGCATTTTGATGGCGATCCTCATGAATAATGGCGGGGGCGCTTGGGACAATGCAAAGAAGTATATTGAAACGGGCGCACACGGCGGAAAGGGCTCTGATGCTCATAAAGCGGCCGTTGTCGGGGATACTGTGGGTGACCCCCTCAAAGACACAGCAGGCCCGAGCATTCATGTGCTGATCAAGTTGCTCGCAACGATTTCACTTGTGCTGGCGCCGCTTTTCCTGTAATTTTTATTGCAATTTTTCCCCCTGTTTGGATTGCCGAGGGGAATTATTTCTGCAATTTTTTCCCTGCGCTTTGCCAATAGGTTAATATAGCACATCAGGCTGAATTTACAGTGGTGCATTCCGGATGGAAAATTCGCTTTCAACAGTGCGGCAATTCCCGCTTGAGCGCAGGAAGATATGGAAAAAGTTCATTTCCGGAATGCTGGGCTATGGCATCCTATTCCTTGTAATTGTTGTGGCCACTGCAGCCTTCAATGGTTTCAATTTCTTCTCTTTTGCAGTCCTTATTGAGCTGGTCCTTTTTGTGGCCTTCAAGGTATTTTATTTCTGGTACCAGACACAATATTTCGCAAAGTACTATTATGACGTTTCAGAAGAGTTCCTTGTGATCCGCAAGGGCGTCTTCATGCCGCGCGAAACCACTTTGCCTTTCGAAAAGCTGCAGGATGTCTATTTGGACCAGGACCTTTTTGACAGGGTTTTTAACCTCTGGGACCTGCATGTTTCCACGGCAACTTTCATGTCAGGCTTTGAGGCGCACATTGATGGCGTGAGCATTGAAAATGGCGAGGCCATTCGCAAGCTTGTCCTGGAAAAGATAAAGAGCACCAGGAAGTGATGATTCGATGGATGAAATATTCCGGCCAAGCCTGAGGGCTTTAGTTGCGCATTCCTTCAGCTTTGTTTTTGCATTGCTGGTATTACTCATCTATACTGGCCTCATCCCGCTCATTATCACAAGCGTGGCAGGGCTTTTGGCCGGGGCAATCCTGTTTATCATTGCCCTTGCAGGATTTGTAATCCTTGATTACTTAATGCTCAAGAACACATGGGCACAGGTCAGGGAGGAAGGCATTTTTATCGGGCGCGGCATCATTGCAAAGAGCCGCAGCATGCTGCTCTATTCCCAGATTCAGGATGTCAAGGAGAATGAATCATTCATCGATATGCTGATAGGGACAAAATCAATCACTGTTGTGACCATGAGCAATCTTTCAGCAACTGCCGGATCAATTCCGGCGCTGAGCCGCAAGGATGCGGATGCCCTCAGGTCAGCTGTGCTCGCCCGCATCTTGGGAAAAGGGCGCGGGGGGGATGCAAAGGCTCAGGGAGTGGGGGTGCAGGATGCCGCCCGGATGGTTCCAAACCCATTCAAGCTGCAAATTGGAAAAATAATCTCCGCGCAGTTTGTCATCATTGCGGCTCTGGCTGCTGTATCATTCATGGCGTGCGCAGCAGTGGTTGTTTTTTTAGGGTTAAATATCGGCATTTTGGCACCTGTTCTGGCGGCATTTGTGGCAATTGCGGTTCTGCTTTTGGGTATTGTAATGTTTGGTTCCCTGATGACCGGCATACTTTACAGTTATTCAGTCGGCGAGGAAACTATAATGATCGAGTACGGCCTTTTTTCGAAAACGCGTGTCCAGATACCTTTGAGCAAGGTGCAGCAGCTCACAATTTCGCAAGGGGCGATAGAGCGTTATGCAGGCATTGCGCATTTCATAATTGATACCGGGGCAATGCCGACTGTTGCGGGAAGCAGCAAAAGCCCCGTGGTGTTAAACAGCATTCCCCTCCTGCTCAAGGATGATGCCGTCAAGCTCAGGGCTTTCATTTTAAAATCGGCGGGTTATGTGTTCGAGGAGGAGCAGCCGGCGCTTGTAGGCGAGGTGCCCCTTGACAGCTCATCTGTAATCAAAAGGACTGCAGGCAGCGCGTTTTCATTTGCCCTCCTTGGGGCAATCGCCCTCGCGCTGATATTTTTCTTTGCCCCAAAAGGGACTTCCTCCGCCCTTTACATTGCCCTTGCACTCGGCACAGTGGTCATTGCAGTGATAGTGGTCTTGCAGCATGTCTACAACAACTATTACCTCAAGAACTACTATTACAACATGGCAAAAGACCTCCTTGTTGTCAGGACCGGCGTTTTAGGCAGGCATGAAACAGTGCTCCCTATAGATAAGATCCAGAATGTATTCATTGACCAGGACCTCTTTGACCGCATTTTTGGCCTGTGGGATATACATACGTCAACTGCAGGCTTTCGCGCAGGGATGCATGTGCACATTGATGGCCTGAACTCTGCAAATGCCGCAGTAATGAGGGGGATACTGCTCAAGGCGGTGAGCTCCAAGGGCAAGAAGTAGGGGTGCTTGAATTATTTTCCCCTTAACAATGTGTAAAATTCCATTAAGGCTAATTTTAACAGAAATTTTGGGCGTGCCAACCTATTTATTCACTTTTGCCACGAATCTTAATGCGGGTTTATATGGCCAAGGATTTGGGGGCGGATTCGGGAGAAACTTTCGAAAAGGCAACTTTTGCAGCAGGCTGTTTTTGGCACGTTGAGGAATTGTTCAGGCAGCAGCCCGGGGTGAAATCAACCATTGCGGGCTACACCGGTGGCACTACGAAAAACCCCACTTACCCGCAGGTGTGCTCTGATAAGACCGGCCATGCAGAATCTGTGCAGGTCGAATTTGACCCATCAAAGATTTCCTATGAAAAGCTGCTCGCGCTTTTTTGGGAAAACCACGACCCGACAACATTAAACAGGCAGGGCCCCGATATAGGGACGCAGTACCGCTCCGTGATTTTTTACCATGATGAAAATCAGAAGGGGATTGCGGTTCGCTCAAAAGAAGCGCTTGAAAAGTCGGGGAAGCTCGGTGCTAAAAAAATCGTGACGGAAATTGTTCCGGCTGGCAAGTTCTATCCTGCGGAAGATTACCACCAGAAATACCTTGCAAAGGCAGGCCTTGGCTCGTGCCCTGTGTGAAAGCCCACGAATGCTTTTTGGTGGCTTTTTATGTCCAAAAATGCTTTTAATGCTTATTTTGGGCCGTTTCCAGAGGTGAATTTAAATATCCATTCGGCGCTTAATGTAAAAGAAATACTTGTTTCTACTCAAAAAGGAGGTTGGATTCTATATGGCAAAACAGGCATTCGGCGGTTACAGCATATGTTTTAAGGGCTGCACCGATAGTGTTGAAAGTGTTTTCGGCAGCGGAAAGATAGCTCCCTCCGAGATGACAAAAAAGCTTTGGGCCTATGTCAAGGGCAAGAAGCTGGCGGGCAAGTAATTGCCCCCAATTTCTATTTTTTTTAAATGGCGCATTTAGTAAATTTTCACTACTTGTCTATCTCTTTTGTTTTTCCTCTAATCCAAGCCGCACGGGCGCGAAAGGACGGAAGAGCATGCGATGAGTTCAAATCTGCGTTTTCCGTAGTTTTATCTCTCCCCCGTTTCTTCTTTTAGGTCTTCTATTGAATATTGTGATTTGTAGCCGGTTGCTATCATGTATTGTTCGAATTCCCATATCGTGAGCCCTGCTTCTCCGGCGGCTGCACTCATCGTGGTTTTGCCCTGCCTGTATTTTTCCGCCGCCTTTTTCTTCATGTGACTTTTGTATCCTTGTTCTAGGAGCATTCTCATTGCAGTTGACCTGTCCATAGACTCTTCTTTCCCGAGTTTTTCTATTTTTTTGAGGAATTCAGGTTCCACTCTTATGCCTATTGCGTTTTCATTCATTTTTTTCCACCTCGTTTAGTATCCTGTCAGTCACATCGCTGCTGAACCAGCCAATTTTGCGCAGCTTTGCGGCTGATTGTTTTGCTTTTTTCGAGTCTATTTTTTTGCTGTTGAAAAGTTTCAGTATTATCGCAGGGGTTCCTATGAGTTTGAGGTCTAAAAGCTCTTTTTTGCGCCTCACATTGTCATCGTCGGTTGCAAGCAAATCAGCTTCTTCCAGCCAGTAGAGCGCAAGGGCTTCTGCTTCTCCGCCATAAATGCTGAAATCATTGGCTTTCTTTACTAGCTCTGGCTTTTTGACTTTCCGGACTTTGATTGCGCCGCTTTTTATCGCATTTTCTATAATTATCGCATCTTCATGCCCTTTTTCTTTGCCAACGGTCACGGTTTCGCTGAACACTTTTTCAGGTATTTCCACCCGCCCAAAGTAAGCGCATGCCGTTTCGAGCAGGGTTATTTTTGCAAGGTGTATGAGCACCATCGAATCTTTTATCACAAGCATACAATCTGTATTACATTGTGCACATTGTAGTTTAAATAGTTATCCTACTAGGTGGTGATTGTAATTTTGGACTTTGCTTTGTGCGGCGGGCTTATCCCAAAAGCTTTTTTAAAGTTCCTTGCTGTAAAGCTATCATGAAGCCGGTGATGTTTTCGCCATGTTATAATGAATCAAAAAACATAGAAAATCACCTTGCTGAAGTTAACGCGCTACTTAAAGCAGGCGTCATTGGTCATTTCCTTCTTATTGATGATGGAAGTATTGATGGCACTTTGCAAAAAGCCCTCAAAAAAGCAAGGGAGCTCAAAATGGAGAAATCGAAAGTCACAATGCTAAGGTTCAATGAAAACATGGGAAAATCTATGTCTTTTTTTCAGGCGCTCAAATTTTTTCGACAAAAATTCGGTGGAAAGTTTCCGAAAGGGCAGGCAATGGTGATGCTTGACAGCGACCTTGATAAAATCCCAAAGGAAAACATTCAAAGGCTAATTGGCCCCTTGGGGAAAGAAGCAGTTGCTTTTGAGGATCTCGAGAAGTATGAAAATTCGCAAAGATATAAAGTTGAAATGACGCTTGGCAAGGTGGAGGGGGGAAATGTTCGGGCTACAGGGCAAAGAGCTTTTTTATTAGAATCATTCATTCCGCTTATGCAAAGAAAAAGTATGCAAATATTGCTTTTAGGGGGAAGAAATCGTGCAACGGATAATAGATTAAGGCGCGGAGGATATGGTCTTGAGAATTTCCTTAATTGGTATTTCACTAGAAAAATTACTCTTGGGAATATACCTGCAAGAGTTGCCTCTGTACATTATTCAATTTTAGAAAACAATGGCACTATCCCAAGAGCGTTAGCTGTTGAAACAGAATTTACCACAAAAGAATTTACTGATGAGCCGAGTAGAACTAAAATAAGGCGGAATCAGCGAGATTACCGCAAAATGAAGGCTGAACAAGAAGGAACGTCATCGCGAATCCAATTAAGACAACTTTTTGCAGGGCTTGCTAATGTGCAAAGAGCAACCGGCGGCAAAAATGCATCAAAAACAATAATTACGACCCGGAAAAAATTCCTTGCACGCGCAAGAATTCCAAAAGCGCCTTCCGCTAGAAGATATGCTATTTAGCGCTTTTTCAATACTTTCATATTCGGACTGATTGGATACTCGCGAAGATTGCTTTATGTCCCGTCGAAGACGGGACGACAACTGCTCCCTTCCGGCGAGCAGGTCGGACGCGGAGGACGAGATTCGAAGAGGCTTTTGCTAAAAGCCTCGGGAAAACGTACGAAGTCACGTCCTTCTATGTGGCTTTCAGCCACATGAACGCGGAGGACGAGATTCGAACTCGCGCCCCCTTTCGGAGACCAGCTTTCCAGGCTGGCGCATTGGACCGCTCTGCCACCTCCGCAACAACCTTTTCTTTTGGTTTGGCCCAAAAGAAAAGCTTGGCCAAAAGAAAAAGCCCTTTGTTTTAGAAAAAGCCTTGTATTAAAGTCAAGCTTTGGTTTATTGAAAAAGTGCCTGATTAGGGTTATAAATATTGGCTATCGCCATTTTGGGCATTTTTTTATTGGGTTAAAGGATATTAAATGTGATGTCAGGGAAATTTTCAAAAAAGCAGCGCCTAAAATTGAAAGGTGGTAAGCCAGGGATCTGCGCCCCCATGAGAGAGCCGGCGCGAACGCCGTAATGCAGTATAGCTTACCCCCTTAACTCCCAATACG
>DUGC01000073.1 GCA_013331625.1 Candidatus Iainarchaeum sp.
GGGCTCCCCATCCATATTGTCTCATCCAGTCTGCAATAGAATGCTGTATAACGCTAGTGCTCCATGCGTGAAAATTGTTACCATTTTTTTTGGGGGCAAATGACATGATGGATTCAACCAAAGCTATTTCCGCAAGCTGTTCGATGTCTTTTAGCTCAACCCCATAATACCCAAGGTTCTGCGCACCACCATATCTCCTATTAACATAGCCTGAAGCGACTTTCCTTGCAAAAGAACGGTTAGAGTTGAAAAATCCCAGTTGCCCGCTTGTCAATTCTTTACCAATAGGGATGCCATAAAGTCTGCCCCTATTTTTCCCAACCCCTGTTGTCGAGTCAAAACCCAAAGCGCTTTCAGCATGGGCGAGCCTGTCTGCCAGCAAATTACCAAACGGCTTGCGAGGGAGGGGTGACATTATATCCGCTTGTTGAGAAGATGAATGCAAGCAATTTTAAACATTCTTTTTGCTTTTTACGGCTTCTTTGCTTTGCATCGGCAATGAACCCTGATTTTGTTATTATAGGGGGAAGGCTGCTTTTTATTGCGCTGGTTTGCTTGATTTACAGCACTTTGGGCGTTGCAAGGCATGAGGCGGTTCTGGCTGCCGTAGGATATTGCAGGCAGGTCCAATGTGATGTTCATTGACTGCGCAAACGGCTTTGACCCCTACCTTGTTTTGAGGCGCTCTCAAAGGGCAGGGTGGAGGCAAAAAATGCCCTACAGCGCGTTTTTGTTTCCCGCCCCTTCACTTTCCACCAGCTCTTTGAGCTTGTTTCAAATGACCTGCTTGCAGCCTGCATGCAAAACAAGGCTTTGAACGTACTGGTTTTTTGGGCTGGGGGAGCTGTTTTTGGATGAATCGCGCGTTGATGGTCTTTGAGGCTAAACCCGGGCCTCTCTTTTGCCCAGTGCGGAACAATGCCCCAGCGGAAATTGTCAACTGCCCTGTGGCTATCATCATCTTCAAAAATAACCGGCGCGCCCTGGCCTGGCGCGATATTGTAGCGTGTAAATCCTTCAGAATTCACTTTTAGGGATCCAAATTCATCCTGCAGCCTGTCCAAAAGCCACACGAAAGAATAGCGCCCGCACATACAATAACCGGAGGCTTTCATCTTATAAAAATTCGCAAACCCAAAAAGCCGGTTAATCTGTGCAGAAATGAGGGCTATTTTGAAAAATAATGGATTTGGAAAATGCTGAATTCAAAAAATCCCCCGTGCGTGCATCTCTTCTGGTTTTGTGTTGATTGTGGAAAGTTATGGCGTTAATGAGCGAATAGGTCGGATTTTTAATGATTACATTTTTTGTTATGTGATGAAGGTAGAAGAATGGTTCGATAAAAACAGGTTCGTTGCTTCTGATTTTGACCCTGTTGAGCTCCTCGAAATAAAAAAGAGGGAAAAGCGGAAAATTTCCTGCATAATCCCGACCCTCAATGAGGGCTCCACGATAGGCAGGGTCGTTTCAATCATCAGGGAAGAGCTGATGGAAAAGCTGCCGCTTGTTGACGAGCTGATTGTTGTCGATTCGGGTTCCAAGGACAATACAGGGCAAGAAGCGCAAAGGGCAGGGGCGCAATTCTATTTTGCAAAAGACATACTTCCATCAGAAGGGAGTGGCAGGGGAAAGGGGGAAAATTTATGGAAGAGCCTGTTTGTTTCAGGCGGGGACATAATCTGCTGGATCGATGCCGACATTAAAAACATCTCTGCAAAATTCGTCTATGGCCTTGTAGGCCCTTTGCTGAAAAACCGCGATATCTGGTTTTCAAAAGCCTTTTACCAAAGGCCCCTTGACCTTGGAGCCGAGCTCAAGAACCTTGAGGGCGGAAGGGTGACCGAGCTTTTCATGAGGCCATTATACAATGCATATTTCCCAAAGCTTGCAGGGTTCATCCAGCCACTTAGCGGCGAGTATGCAGGCACGCGCGAGGTTTTGGAAAAAGTGCCTTTTTTCACAGGGTATGGCGTTGAGATGGGGCTTCTTATCGATCTTGAGCGCAGCTTTGGGCTGGAGCATATATGCCAAGTCGACCTCGATGAAAGGATCCACCGCAACAGGCCACTGCAGGACCTGAGCAAGATGTCTTTTGAAATACTGCAGGCGTTCTCGGAAAAATCCAACACGCTGGGCGTATTTGTGAACCTTGACAAGATAAACCAGGTTTACACCATGATTGAGCCAAAAATCAGGGGAGGCAAACAGGATTATTCGCTCAAAAAAGCATTATTCATGGCGCGCCAAAGGCCCCCGATGGCTACTCTGGAAGAGTACCGGAAGAAATTCCTTGAAAGGGCGCAGGTTCCAAACTTATGAAAATAATTTTCACAGACCTTGACGGCACACTGCTTGACAAGTGTGATTTTGCCCCTGCAAAAGGCACAATAGGAAAGCTCAACAGGCTTGCTGTCCCCATAATCATTGTCTCAAGCAAAACCGCCCCGGAGATCATCCAGTGGCAAAAAAAGCTGGGGATCGGCGGCCCTTTTGCCTGCGAGAACGGCGCGGCAATCTATGCGCCAAAAGGCTTTTTCCCAAAAAACATGCAAGTTAAGGAGCGCGGAAATATGCAGATGCTCCCCCTTGCCAAAAAAATCCGGACGGCCCGCGCCCTGCTCTCATCGCTTCGGGTAAAAGGGGTAGAGACGCTATCGCTTTGCGCAATGCCCGTTTCCAGTGCAATGAAAGCATCAGGTCTTGACTGTAGCATGGCGCTGATGGCAAGGGGCCGCGAATTTGACGAGTGCTTCAAGATAGTGAGCGGCAGCAGGGAACGCATACAAAAGGAGGCGGAAAGTGCAGGGTTCAGATTTTTTAGCGGCGGAAAATTTTCGCATCTGTGTTCATCGGACAAGGGAAAAGCCCTCAGGGCAATCAGAAAAATCCTTGCAGGAAAGCTGGGCAGAATACATTGCATTGCAATCGGCGACGGGGAAAACGATATGCCGATGCTCAGGGCGGCAGATACGGGATATTTGCTGGGCGGAAAAAAGGCGCAACTTGATCCGCATATAAAAACCGAAAGCGGCAAAGGCCCAAAGGTATGGGTAAAAGTAATTGAAGCGGAATTCGGCTTACATTGACTTGCTCTTGCTTGCAATCAGTGATGCGGCACTAAGTATTGCAGCGCTCAGTATTGCAGTATCAGGCGAGAGCGCCGAAAAGCCCACAAGGTCCGAAGCCACCTTGATTATGAGCAAACTCACTGCAAAATAAATTATGCCAAGTATGATAAGGATTACCGAGGAAACCACAGTCACGGTGAGCAGTGTGCCAAGATGCAGTGCTTCTCCCAATACCATCCAAAATCCCTTTCAATATAATAACGCCTAACCCCTTAATAAATTTAATTTCATGGCATCGTCTGGCCAGCCCTGTGAGAACAAAGCCCGCAGATTAAACTTGCCTTAAGTTTATGGCTTTTACGGTAGAATTTATAATTAAGTTCAATGTCCGGATTTTGACTGCGTTTTCTTCTATGTAGCAGGGCATGAATTGCTGGAAATCTGCAAATTGTGACAAAAGCTTTTCGTTTTGTTTTTTTTTATCGGACTTGCGAAAAACCGTTAGCAGGCACTCATGCCCCGGCAATGCCGCATGGCCTTTTTGCATTCTGCAGGTCACGCCAAACTTTGGGGATTATCGGCAGCATTGGACAAGTTGGGCACTTTAGGCACCGTTGCTGGCAAGACCCCTTGTGCCTTTCAGTGCACAGGTGAACTGCCTTTGGAGCAGCGCCTTTCAATTCGCTCCAATGATCCAAAACCTCGCGGGCCCGTGGCAGTTTTGCAAATTTATGCCTGCTTTTTGGAAATGGCGCCATTTGAAGGCGCAATAGGCATTCCATCCGCTAGAGAAGGCTTTTGTAGTCCTGCACGCTGAGCAATAGCCTGCCCTTTTGGGGAGGAGGCCGGAAAAGATCCGTTAACATCTCCCTAATGCCCTGCGCTGATGCACTTTTCATTGTCTGGTGGGCCAGTTCTTTTAGCCTCCAGTGGGAATTTGCCAGGGCAACCTTGAAGCCCGGATTCATGAACATGCTCACGTCGTTCTCGCTGTCCCCGGCCACTATGGTTTTTTCAATATCAATATTGAAATACTGGAGGGCAATCCTTGCGCCATACCCCTTACCGACTTTAATCGGCATAACCAACAAGTCGTCGACATTCTTCTCAAAGGTCAGTTTCTGGCAAAGCCCCCCAAGGGCTTTCCTGACAACACGCTCGTGCCTTGCCTTCACGCTTGTGATGACCTTTCCGGCTGTTGTACCCTCAAGGCCAAGCCCTGCAATAATAGAGCGAGCACGCTCCATATCCCCTGTGTCGATTGTTATTGTCCTCTCCACCGAAGGGATGTATATAACTGCCCCGTTCTCTGCAATGGCGCAGGTCCAGATGTTAAAATCCCTGCATAGCCTGCGCACATATTCAAAGTCCCGGCCTGTTGCGAGGAAGAGCCTTATTCCTGTTCCCCTGAGCTCTTCGAGTAACCCCGGATCAACGTCTTGCGGATTAAACTCTGCCCTGGCTGGCTTATTGGTCAAAGTCCTGTCAAAATCGAGGATAAACCCGCTGATTTCCGAAGGTGGCAGCGAACGGAGTTTGTAAAGCTCGTCCTTTTCGCTCTTAAGTTTGTTGTAGATGCGCATATGCTTTTCGATACTCGCTTCGGTGCTGAATTTTTGTGTGAATTCAGGCTGTGCAGCTTCCATTCTTTTCCGGATGCCCTCGTTTTGCAAAAGGCTGACAAGTCGCCTCGCAGTGGTGTCAAAATCACCAACCTCCACCAGATAGCCGTTTTTCCCGTCCTTTACCTGTTCCGGTATGCCGCCAATTTTGTTGCCGATGACTGCCCTTCCGCACAGCATCGCTTCAGTAATTGCAAGGCCGAATCCCTCGTTGCGTGAGCAAAGCGCGGTTACATCAGATGCATGGTAGGCAAGGGGCATTTTGGGGTAGTCTATATTTCCCATGAAACGGACCCGGCCTTCAAGGCCGAGCTGCTTTATGAGATTGTGTGCATTTTTTTTCAGTGCGTCCCTGCTCCTTGAAATCTTGTTGCTCATGGATTCGCTCCCGACAAAAACAAGCATTGCATCGGGCACTTTCCCGAGGACCTTTGGCATTGCGCGTATGAGTTGCTCATGGCCCGACTTCTGGTCGATCCGCTGCACGGAAAGTATAATCTTCTCATTTTGCCCAAGGCCAAGCTTTTCACGCGCTTCCCATTTCGAATAACCATCCGGGGTGAATAATGACGAATCGGTTATTGGGTAGACCAGTTCGGCCTTCTCCTTAGGAAGCCCTGCCCTCACTGCGGCATCTATGTAATTTGAAGTGGAAAAAATGACCTTGTCGTATTGCCTCATATTCTTTATGAGGAATTTTGAGAGGTGCGGGGATATGCTGTTTTGGAATGGGATGTGCCATGTCAGTACAAGCGGTGTTCCGCGCGGGACATATTTGTATGCAAAAAGGAGCTGGAAATCATGGATGTGCACGATATCTGCAGCCTTATCCTCCAGTAGCTCTTTTAGTTGCTCCCCAAAATAGTGGTTGACCTTGCTGTATTCGTCAAAACCGGGCACCTGGCTTGCAGGTAATGGGAATTTCCCTGACCCGTAATGGCACTCTGAATATATGGCGTCCTTGAATTGGTAATACCCATCAAGCACGCTTTTATCGATCGGCTCGCGGGGCACCCGTTTCACCTCTACCCCCTTTATCTCCTCCTCACTTCTGTCCCCCGGGGTGCGCAGGTGCACCTCTACAACTTCGTGGCCGTTGCGGATCATCGAACTTGCCAGGTTGAGCAGGTAAGTGGATACCCCCCCTACATGGGGATAGAATGACTGGCTTGCATAATATATCCTCATCTTGGCCTCTTCCCCTCTGAGATCAGGATTCCGTGCTCCTTTTCCTGAGAAAGCATGATTCTTTGCAGAGGGTAGGCAAACTCAATGCCCTCTTTTGAAAAAAGCTCAATCAGGGAATAGTTGATTGTCTGCTGCGCATCCATGTATGCATTGTAATTGGCATTCGGGAAGTAGTATACTGCTTCAAAGTCCAGTGAATATTCGCCGAATTTTTTGAAATGAACCCTGTCAAGCCTTGCACCTTCCACCCTGTGGATGCTTCTTTTCACGAGCTCGTTAACCTTCTTTATTTTTCCAAGCGGAGTTTCATAGGTGATATTAAAGCGGAATTCGACCCTCCTTTGGCTCATCTTCCCGAAATTATGTATGCGTGACTCCGTTAGTTCCCTGTTTGATATCACTATTTCTTCTCCCTGCAGTGCCTGTAAACGCGTGGTCTTGATGCCTATCCTTTTCACGACGCCCATGTCAGTGCCAAGAATTATGAAATCCCCGACCTTGAACGGTTTGTCAAAATAAATTGACAGGGAGCTGAATATGTCACTTAGGATATTTTGCAATCCGAGGGCAATGGCGATTCCTGCGACCCCAAGGCCTGCAATGAGGGCGGTAATATCGTAGCCTGCATTGTCGACAAGCACGAGCGCTGCCACCAGCCAGAGCAGATAGCCGCCCAGCTTTGCAAAAAAATACAGGATTGTAGGGTCCTGGGCCTTTCCATTCTTCTGTGAACTGGCGGCATACCTTTCCACGAGCCCCTCAATCACGAACTGAAGGAACCGCACTGCGTAAAACAGGACTGCCGCTAGGGTTGAAAGATCGATGACTCTTCTTCCGAAACCTCCGAGCCCCACATATGTGGCTGATGCAGCCAATGATACAAAAACATAAAACGGCCATCCCACCCTCTCGGCTCCGGCAACGATTGCATCATCAAGCTTGTTGGA
Organism: Candidatus Iainarchaeum sp.; assembly: GCA_013331625.1. Lineage (GTDB taxonomy): Archaea > Iainarchaeota > Iainarchaeia > Iainarchaeales > Iainarchaeaceae > UBA10205 > UBA10205 sp10205u. Next base: position 6,826 of record DUGC01000073.1, read on the forward strand.
TGTCCTTTTGCTCAGGCTTTTTAGCCTTGCAAGGGCAAGGTGCCGTATGGCGATTATAACCGCCGCTGAGATGATAAAAAAAAGTGCTGTGCTAAACCAGGCATCAAGCCTGTTCCCGAATACTGTTTCATTGGCAATTTCTAGCAACGGCAAACCATCAAACCCCCCGGGGGAATATCTCAAAAAATCAAGTAACGCTTAATTTCATTTTGAAAATCCTTAAATGGCTATGTAATCCACGATTGTCTAATCCGGCTTCGTTGATGGGGGAAAATGACATTACTTTTGGCGCAAACCCGCTTTGCAGGCGGCTATGTCAGGATTGCAGAATGTATAAATTCTGGCAATTCTGGTAAATGATCCCTGCTGGAAAGGGCTACGGCTTTACCCGTGAGTTTTTACGAATTTTCCGCAAGCCATTGCAAAAGAATTCGGCGGCATAGATTGTTGAAGATGCGGTTTTCCTTCATAACGGGTTTCAGGGCATCCATTTTTGACGGCAACAGCCGCACTTCGCGCGCGATTTTTACGAAGATCCTTGTGGAACGCGGCTTTCCATTAATTAAAATCCCTGTTGGCTTCTCAGGCCAGTATATGGGCCTCACAAAGCTCAGCCAGAGGCGCAATGACAAAAAGTTTGCGCTGCTGATAAAAGCGATTGTGCTGGAGAATCTTAAGATGGCGAGCAGGAAACTAGCATATGAGTAAAGCAAGAGGAATTCGGGAAAAAACACACTGAGGCTTTCATGCACTTCCTAGAAGAATACGAAAAGTGGCAAGAGCTAAAGAAAAAATGCCAATCCTAGGACTCACCATTACTTGAGGAAATATATCAAACTACTTGAACCTTTTTTGGCAAAAACGGGTGTGATTTGCGTACCTGTTATTTTTCGGTTGCTTTTCCATTGGATTAGTACCGTAGTTCTTTGAGAGTTACTTTTTGTCTGGGCGTTCCGAACTTTTTTGAATAGTCGCTGTCATTGCTGACTTTTAATGGTATTGTGTCCCAGTGCGAAAATGATTGAAAATCGTTTCTAGCATTATACGCTTTGCGTATTTCGAGTTTTCCTATTGTTTCGAATTTGGTTTTTGCTTTTTTGTAAAATTGGGCATAACACCAGCTCACTTGCTCTATGTCTTTATAATTGCCAGGAAGTATTTGCACTCTTCGTACAAGAACATCGGCTGTTTCAAAGTCTTTTATTATCGGCTTTTGGGGCTGGTTTATTGTTGTTGTAGCCAAGAGGTTAAGGCCGTGCTCAGAGTTATTTTCTGCTTCAAGTACGAGGGCGCCGCCATGATTTCCGTTTTCGAGCCTAAATGTCAGGCAGTCGCCTTTGGCAAAGATAGCGTTGCGTAGGACTTTCTTTTTCCTCTTTTTAGGGTTTTTGTTTTTCGCTGAGATTTTTTTCAAGAATTTTTCCAACACGGCCTTTCTCTTCCTCAAATCTGAATCGGATGCGCCAAGCTCTTTCCAAATCCCCATGTCAGCGCCGCTTTCAATAACGTCCTTAACTTTGCTCAATACCTTTTTGTCTAAAGCTCCGCAGTCATACTGGGCTTTTGCCAGCGCAAACCAAAAATTATTGCTTTCCTCACGATCAGAAATCAAGTCTTGATTTTCGTGAATGATTCTTTCTGTAATCTGCCCTGGTTCAATGCCCTCATTGTAGAAATCAAAAAACCCTGCATATACCTCAGCAAAAGTGTCATTTGAAGAAATCGCAGTCCCCCAAGAGCCCATATTGTTCCCTTTTACTATTGATGTACAAATTAGCTATTAATTCTTATCGTACAAGAGAACCCTCCCAAAATAAAAAACAGGAATTTGAAAAATTGCCCCGCTAAAAGAGGAGAAAATGGGCAAAAGCCCAATGATTAATGGTACTTGATTAAGAGTAAAGATTAGCAGCGTTATTCCTCATTTTTAGGGTTATAAAGGACTAAAAATGTATTATTGATTTATTTTTGCTCCTTTATAGTAATGTTTTTAATATGGTGTGCCCACAGTGCAATAATGGTTTCGCGCCTTGACTTGGTTTTGGTAATAGGTCTTTATCCTGGCCTTTCAGCCCTTGAAATAGCCCGCAAAGCAGGGAAAAAGAAGACTTCTTACGGCGCAGTGTACCAGCTTTTGCAAAAGCTCAAGGTTGAAGGATTGGTTAATGCCGGGGATGAAAAGTATACTATTGCGCAAAACCAGAAAGCTGCTGCTTTATTCCGGGTAGTCTATTTTTGCTTTGGCAACAGCGTTGATTATAACAGGGTAATTTCAGTGAAAACCGCTGAATTTGTGAAACTTGGTTTTGAAAAAGGCCTGATTGAAGGGCTGCCGTTTGACGCCAAGACCGTGAGGGGTATAGTGTCTGTTTTATCCAGGCACGGGTTTGCAGTTGTTGAATCAAGGAAGCCTTTTGTGTGCAGGATAGTTTACTCAAAATTTTTGCAGAAACTTGTTGGGTATTTTGAAGGGAAAGTAACTGTTGCCTGTCCACAGATTGCAGACTGCATTGATGAAGCATCACTAAATTCCCGGCTGGAAAAGGAATTCTCCGCGTACAGAAGAGCTGCCCGTGAACTGCCGTCTTTTGATGAGACGGGATTCATACACTCAAGCCTTGCGCTTGAAGGGAACACCCTTACACTCTCCGAAACCGAAAGGCTCATCCGAGATAATATCTCTCCTGTATCGAAACCTTTTAAGGATTGCCAGGAAGTGCTTGACTACAAAAAGGCGCTTGACAAGTTCCTCCATGGAGCCCCAATCAATGAGGAGGCTCTGCTCGTGTTCCACAGAACTGCAATGAACTCACTTGCAAGCGGCGCAGGGCAGGTTCGTGGCCAGAATGTACGAATCAGGGGAAACCCGGATTTCAAGACGCCTGATTATCAGGAACTGCCGAGCCTTCTTGCCTCATTTTATGAGTCAGCCAATAAATTAAGCGGGGAAAAAAAGCTTTCTGCAGTGCAGCTTGTGGAAACTGTAGCCTTCCTTCACAACGAGTTCCAGAGAATCCATCCTTTTATTGACGGAAATAGCCGCACTTCGCGCGCGATTTTTACGAAGATCCTTGTGGAACGCGGCTTTCCATTAATTAAAATTCCTGTTGGATTCTCAGGCCAGTACATGGGCCTCACAAAATTAAGCCAGAGGCGTGACGACAAAAAGTTTGCGCTACTTATGAAACTCATTGTGCTTGAGAATCTCAAGATGGCGAGCAGGAAACTGGAGTTTGAATAAACTAAAGGTGATAATTTGTCAGCTTACGATGAATTCAAAGGGAAAGTCAGGCTGGTTGTAGATGGCGGGAAAAGGGTGCAAATTACGCGTAGCCATTCTATTGCTGAAATTGAAAATGGAATTCAGGGGCTGAAAATCGGCGACATTGTCGTTTTCAATTCATTCATGACAGTAAGGAAATTTGACGAGAAACAGAAAAACCTGAAAAATTTCGGATTCTGAAAAACACCCCCCCTTAAAACATGGGGAAAGTGGTAAAAGGATTGCGTTATTGCAATCCGATAAAAAGAAGTGATTAGCAGCGTATAAGCCGCTCCGTTCGAAAGAACAGTGCAGACAACATCGCTGGCAGGCTTAACTTCTGGGTTCGGAATGAGACCAGGTGTGGCCCTGCCGCTATGACCGCTAATCAGACATATTAGCGCTGTGCAAGGCTTTTAAACCTTCCCGTAATGTAGAAGTGAAGCCTGCCGGCATTGGAATTTTAAAAGAGGGGAATAATGAAAGGGGATTTACTCCTCTTCCATTGCAACTGCCTTCTTCTTGCCGCCCTTTGTGTCAGGCGCATTGATCTCTCGTATCATCTTTGATGCCTTGCGCAGCCCCTTTTTCAAAAGCTCCTCGTTTTTTGCGCCTGCGCAGATAAGCTTGCCGTTCTTGAACAAAAGCAATGTGAGCTTGGGGTCGTGGATGCGAAGTATTGCTCCCGGAAACTGCTCAGGCTCATATTCAACGTTATCTGATTCCATTGCGGTCTTGAATAAGTCAAGTGTCATCTTGAGGTTTGCTGTCGTCACAAGGTTTACAACCGTGTACTCGGCGTTCTTCTGGATCTTCACGCTCTTCTGTATCTCATGGATCATCTTTGAGGCCTTGAAGATTGCAAGAGGTATCTGGCTCTCGCTGCTTGCCCCTGAGCATATGATCTTGCCGTTCTTGAACAAAAGCATTGAAACCTTTGGCTCTTTTAGCTTGAGTATTGCCCCTGGAAACTGCTCGGGCTCGTATTCTACGCTCGGGATGCTGATCGCGAGGTTGTAGAGGTCTATAGTCGTATTGAGATTGGCTGATGCCACAATGTTTACTATCGTATACTGCATTCCTAACCCCCCTATGCGTTATATATAAACCCTTTAAAAAGCTTTAAAAAGGTATTTAAATACCCCAAAAGGATCACGCCCGTTTCTGCTCCTCCTTTTTGCCCTTGCCGGTGCTGCTGCCCGCTTCGCTGTGCCTTATTTTTGCAATTATCTCGCGCATCCCCTTAAGGCCGCGGCTCTTCGTCACTTCATGGGCAAGGCGCTTTAGGCGCGGGTGGGCGTTTGCAAGGGCAATCTTGTAGCCTGGGTTGAGGAACATCCCCACATCGTTCTCTCCATCGCCCACAACAACTGTGCGCTCCATGTCAATGTTGAGGTACTGCAATGCAAGCCGCAGGCCATACCCCTTGTCGACATTGTGCGGGACAATCATGAGCTTGTCCACGTTTTTGACGAGCATTACTTTTTGTATGAGGTTTCCAAGTGATTGCCTTACAGCGTCCTCATGCTCGATCGGGACGCTTGCAATGACTTCGCCCACAATTGTGCCGGCAAGGCCCAGCCTGCTGATCCTGCTGCGCGCGCGTTGCATGTGCTTGGTGTCGATTGTAAATGTCCTTTTTGTCTTTGGGAAATACACCACCGCCCCGTTCTCGGCAACCACGCAGGTATAACCCTTGAAATGGTTACAGAGCTTTTCAACATATTTAAACGGCCTTCCGGTTGCAAGGAACAGGTCGATGCCAAGCGATTTCATCTCCTTTAGCAGCGTGAAATCTATGTCCTGCTTGTCAAAGTGGTGCTTTGCGGCGCGCTCTGTTACTGTGCGGTCAAAATCAGTTATGACCGCCCTGATTGCCCTTGCATCAAACCTCTCAACCCTGTACATTTCGTTCTTCTCGCGCATGAGCGCATTGTATAGCGACATGTGCCGCTCAAGCCCGAGCTCGCGGCTGAACTTTTGCGATGAATGCACTGCATTCTGGCCCATCCTCCGGGCAAGCTTTTCGTTTTTCAGCAGCATTATGAGCTTTTTTGCAGTTGCCTCATGGTCGCCAACATCCACCAAAAATCCGTTCATCTTGTCCCTGACCTGCAATGGTATCCCGCCGACCTTCGTGCCGACGACCGCTTTTCCGCAATACATCGCCTCCGTGATTGCAAGGCCAAAGCCCTCGTTTTTCGAGCAGAGCGCAAAGGCGTCGCTTGCATTGTAGACCTCAGGCATTGAATTGTAATCGACATTGCCGATGAAAAGGACCCTGCTGCGCAGCTTGAGGCTTTTTACAAGCGCATCCATTTCCTCGCGCATTTTCTTTCTTGCATCCGATATCTTTGTGCTCATTGATTCGCCGCCCACAAACACCAGTGTTGAATCAGGGGCCTGCTCAAGCACTTTTGGCATTGCGCGGATAAGCTGCTCGTGCCCTGATTTCTGGTCAACGCGCTGCACTGAAAGTATTATCTTCCCGCGCTGTGGCATTCCATACTTTTCCCTCACAGCAGCCCTGTTGGTGTCGGTTACGCGGAAAAGCGCCGTGTCCGTGATCGGGTAAATGAGCTCGGCCCTGCTGCGCTCAAGGCCCAGGCCCACCGCGGCCTCTATGTATTCGGCCGATGAGAATATGACCTTGTCATATTGCTGCAGGTTCCTTATGAGGAACTGCGAGAGGTTCTGTGACATTTTGGGCGGAAAAGGGATATGCCATGTAAATACGAGAGGGGTTCCGCGCGGGACATATTTGTATGCAAAAAGGAGCTGGAAATCATGGATGTGCACGATATCTGCAGNNCCGAAATAATCATTTCCCTTGCTGTACTCTGCAAAGCCCTCCATTTCCTCGGCAGGCACGCTAAAGCCGCCGCTGCCATAATGGCATTCCTTGTATACCGCCTCTTTGAAATTGTAGTACCCTTCAAAAATGGTCCGCTCAATCGGCTCTTTTGGCACGCGGTGCACTTCGACACCCTTGACTTCCTCATAGTTGCCCTCGCCTGAAGGGCGCAGATGCACTTCAATCACATTGTGGCCTTTTTCGACCATCGAGCGGCACAGGTTCAGCAGGTATGTTGAAACCCCCCCTACATGGGGATAGAAT
>DUGC01000103.1 GCA_013331625.1 Candidatus Iainarchaeum sp.
GAAATGGAATTCCCGCTAGGCACAGTAATATGGGGCATGAACATTATCATGAAGGCCGACCCTGTTGACCTTGATCTGGATGCATTGCCTTCACGGATAGGCGATGGTTTTGCCCAAAAGGATTGCGCACAGGCGCAAAATGATGTGCAGTTTGAATTCGCCCCTCTTTATACCGAAGACAGGGAATTGATTGTACTGAAAGTCATCCCTCTAGAAGCTGTTGATTGCAATGCAGGGACATTCAGGCTGTATAGGGGAATCGACATAGAAGTAGATTACAGCCCCTATTCACCAATTCTCATAAAGAAAATCGGAGCGGTTAAGGAAGCCTTCCCCAATGAGCTGATTGACATTAATGTCACCTCGGAAAACATCACTTCCCAAGCTGCAGCAGGAAAATTGGTTGTGCTGGATGGAAATGAGGTTGTGGCGGAAAAAGAAATTTCAGTTGAAGCTGGAGCAGAAAAAAAGGACTCTCTTTCTTTCCAGACCGGTGAAAACGAGGGCTTCTATGATTACACCGTGCAGTTCGAGCAGGGTGGCGAGGTGAAGACGCAGACCAATTTCAAGGTGAAGGTTGAAGTGCTCAGCGTAAAACTGGTATTTAAGGGCTCGAAGGAATTCATAGATGACTTCGAATCCACTCCGCTTGATTACAGATGGGAAATAGAGTCAGGAATGGGCGAGGGCAGCACTGAAACACGCAATATTGCAAGGCAATCTGACGGGAAACTGATATTAGAAACATCTGCAATTGCAAGGCCTGGTTATAATTACTCGAATGGAGGAAGCTCTTGGGTGAAAGCAACGATGAAAGAAGGAATAAATTTATACGCCCCGGAAATCGAGCCAAATATGCAATCTGCTTCAATGGCTTTCAACCGGCCTGACTGCAGGAAAATAAGTGATTATTATTACACCTCGGGCGATTACGCTATTAATGTGGAAAGCAATGGCAAAGGGTGGGCGGTCAGCGGCGACACTTTCAAGTACAAATGGGGGGATACTTTGCCAAACTCAGATGCGCATTATTGCAATCATTGGAAAGTTTCACCATTCAGCGGTCTTGACTCTAGCGATATGACTGCCAGGATAATATGCACTAATGGTCTGCGCAGGACTGATGTGTTCCACCCAGCAGTTTACAATTTTGGGCTATATGGGTTCTCAGGGGAAATTGATGCGAGCTTTGAAACAAGGATTGTTCCGCAGGGAAAGAATTTAGATGCAACAGTTTCCATGCCTGAATCAGTCATAAATTTTACGCAGGGCTTCGGGATTTGCAGCAGCGGCCAAAACGGGCAGGCCACTTCCAGTGTGCTGGGAAAGAACGTGAACTGGCAATTCAGGTGCGCGGCATCCATTGATGGCGGGACTCCGCAGGAATCCGGGGATATTTATGGCTGGCAGGACACGAGGGCATTTGGCTACAGCTTTTCAGGTATAGCGGGCGGCTGGCATGACTTTGAATTCAGGTGCAAATCATGGGCCGGCATTGACGACCAGAAGAACTTTGAAACAGAATGGCAGCCATTATATTCGACAAAATTCTGGAAAGAGGATGACTCGTGCGGAGTTGAAAAGAAAGAAGGCCTGTGCGCCGGGCAAAAGAGGTTTTCAATTGAGCAACTGCCATTGCAGCTTGCATTTGGAAAAGGGTCAAATGTAACCTCAAGCATCGCATCCCGCACGGTTGGGCATGAGGATTTTAGCGGGACATATATTTTCGAAAAAGGTAATAATGATACAATAAATTGGAAAAAGGAAGGTGAAGGGGAGTGGAAGGCAATTGATGTGGCAGGCTGGGACCTTAACAACTTGGGCTTTGAGATTGGGCAGAAAGCGCAGGCTGACAAGACTGGCGGAAAGCGCGAAGCCAATTCATGGGAGTTTTCCATAACACTCATTGACGGGAAAAATTCGGGTGCGCAAGGGAGCCACTCTTTCGCGTTTTTTTCCACGAGTGGCAGAATAGATGGCCGTGATAATGAGGATGCCCAAATCACTGTTTCAACAATCCTTGGGGACATTGCCGCCCATTACACTGATTCAGCGAGGGGGACGGCGTATATTGATGCAATATTCGAGAACAAGTCCGGCGCGCAGATCAAGTTGGACGCAAAATACGCCATCTCGGATGAGGATGGCGTAATGCTTTCAGGGGAAATCAAAAATGAAACAGTCCCTGTAGGGGTAAAAACCAGGCAAATAGAATTGCAGGGCTTCAAGGAACCTGGTGATGAGTACAGCATGGTGTTTTTGGCAAGTTATGGCAACAAATCAAAAGCGACAAGTGAATCATTTGCCGGAAACAGTGCGCCGCAGATAAGCGCGCCGTCATTTATCCAGACAAGCGCTTATAAGACAATAGACCTCAAGTATGAAATCACTGATTCTGATAATGATGATCTGAATGTCAGTATAAGTGAGCCATTCTCTATTAAAAATAGTTCGTGGGAAACAACAGAAAGCGATATCGGGACAAAAGAAGTCACAATAACTGCTAGCGATGGTATCGAGACAACAGCAAAAAAAATCATGATTGAAGTGCTGCCGCCAGAAATCGAGTGCCAGGCGGACAATGAATGTGGAAACACGATAACAACCGAGCCAAGGGTTTGCGAGAAAAACATTCTATTTGCAAAAGAGATCAGGCCGATATGCCTCAATTCCGGTACGTACAGGGCAAAATGCACGACAATGGATTACAACAGGGAATACGGGTATTGCGGTTTCAAAGACAATTTTTCAGGCGGGGACACGAACAAGACGCTCAAATTTGACGGGGCTGAAGAAAAAACGCTGTACCTGGAGGTTCCACGCAAGGCAAAAATAAAGAGTGCGGCCATGCAGATAAGCGGGAAAAAGAGCACATATGCCTGCTTTGATGCTGCAAAATCATACGATGCGATAAATTCAACCGTGGCAAAATACTCGTTTGCAAACGGGGCGCAGCCGTTCATTGCCCTTCCATTGGGCGGGGAATTATTGACTTCGTCAAATGAAATCACTTCAAGTTCGATGGGTGGATTTCCCAAAATAAGCATATCGCCGCAAACAAGGGGGATAGCCTCCGGCGTGAGCATTAATGTCTATTGCGGGGACACTCCTGCTGGAAGATATCTGGAAATAATAGCGCCCTGCGCGGCGGGCGTTGGAAGCACATTTTCATCCAATTTTATCCCGCATTGCAGCAGGGACACCTCATGGCTTTATTTGGGATTTATGGTGCCTGCGAGTAATCGGGATATGAGTGATTTTTGCATCATGGAGGGAGACTCTTTAAGTCCGCAAACAAACGTCAACCCAGTATACAATACCCTATACGGCGGCAGCTCTGGTCCCGCATTCAGGCTTTATGTCCGGCAGTTCCAGCAAGGCATGGGGCTTTATCTTGGAAACACTGGTCTGGAAGCCAAACGCGTGCAATTCTTTGCAAATGAGGACCTGCGCGGCCAGAGCATAAATTACTTTATTACAACAGACGGGGCCAATTGGAGGGAGATGCAGAACAATTCCTCTGAGGAGTTTGGGGTGAATGACATTGGGGAAACATTCAACTGGAAAGCAGTCCTTAATACCACTGATCCTGCGCAAACCCCGAGGATTATGGATGCCAATGTCTGCGTGGAAACATTTGGCGCACCTGGGAACCATTCAATTGGCATTGGCACAACTGTCTTTGCTTTCCCAAATGAAGAAATCGGGTTCAGCAGGGGAATTGACATAACTGATGGACTGAATAAATACCTTTCAAATGCGCCAGTGCAGGATGAAAACATATTAATCCCAATCCAGTTCAGTGCTGACTCAGCAGGAATATTAAGGGTAGAATCAATTGCCTNNGAATTTGACGTGAACGGCAACACTGCGCCGATAATCATGGAAACCGGCAACCAGACTGCATTTGCCGGAGAATTATTCGCCCTGCAAATAGAGGCCTTTGACGCCGAAAAAGACAAGCTGTCCTTCTCGGATGACTCGCAGCTCTTCGACATCAACTCGCAAACAGGCCTGATTTCATTCACGCCAAGCGATATGGATACAGGAGTCCATCTCATAAAGATATTCGTTTCAGATGGCAATCTCACTACTTTGGCTGGATTCACCTTTACTATCCAAAATCGTCCTCAGGCAGCATTGGAAATTTATTCGAAGGGTACGATTTATGAGGGTGAAAGGGCTGAAATACAGGTTATTGCCACCGGCCTAAATGATCGTAACCTCGCCTATTCCATCGACTCGAACCTGTTCACTTTTGACCCTGACACAAACACGTTCAATTGGGATGCGGATTATGATTCTGCGGGGGATTACAAGTTTACTATTACCGCAACCGATGGGGAGAGAGTGGTTAGTGGGGTTGTGCAGATCCTTGTTGAAGAAAGGAATAGGGCACCTGAGTTGGAACTCGTTTCAAACAGGCCTGATTTTGCTTTTGGGGAGGCTGTAGTGGTTAAATTCAGGGCTTTTGATCCTGAC
>DUGC01000097.1 GCA_013331625.1 Candidatus Iainarchaeum sp.
GTTACATTCTCAATGCTGTCTATCATCATGCCGTTCCTTGTCAATGCAATTATCGCGGCTTCTGCCCCCTGCCCCGCTGTCTTTGGCCTTATTCCGCCCTGGCCCCTTACCTTGATGTTTACGCTTGTCATTTCCCTTTCCCTTGCCTTCTGCGCGACTATTTCCGCAGCCTTCATCGCCGCATATGGGGAACCTTCCTTGTGCTGTGCCTTTACAACAACCCCGCCGCTGCACTTTGCTATTGTCTCTGCGCCTGTAACATCGGTAAGCAGTATTATTGTATTGTTCCTTGAGGCATAAATATGTATTATCCCCTTTTTGCGGTTTATCATTCTTTCACCTGCTCTTCAACTTTTTCTTCCTCTTTCTCTTCCTCAACAATTTCGGCCTCTTCTTTCTCTTCCTTGCCGGTTTCAATTGCCTCGCCTATGATTTCTTCCAAAGGCTCCTTCTTTTCTTCCGCAGTTTCAAGGGCCTTTGCTTCTGAAGGCAGCTCCTTCCTTCCCTTCCCGGGCTTTTCTTTCGGCTGCAATTTTATCTTGTTCCCGAAATAAGTTACCTTGCCTTCCTCGTCTTTCTCTACAAGGTAATTCGGCCTGTCAACCTTCATTCCATTTATTGCTATGTGCCCATGGACTATTATCTGCCTTGCCTGCTTTATTGTGTTTGCAAGGTTCTTTCTCCATACAATAACCTGCAGCCTTCTTTCAAGGAAGTCCTTTATGCCCAATCCAAGAACATCATCAGCAGTCGCGTTGTTTCCCAAAACCCCGATTTTTGCAAGGCTGTCAATGAGCTCCTTCTGCTTCTTCCTTCCTGCCTCTTCGCCGAGGTTAAGGAGCATTCTTGCGCCGTGCCTCTTCTACCTTAACAGGGTTTCAATCTTCCTTATTTCCCTCTTGTTTTTCAGCCCATAAGTTTTTACAAGGGCAGACTCCTCGTCAATCCTCTTGCTGTCCCATGGCTTCCTTGGCATTGCATAATGCTTTTTTGTCCTTCTTGGCTGGCCCATTATTTAGCCCCCTTGTCGTCTTTCTTGGGCGCTGCGGCCTGTGCAATGTCCTTCTTAAGGACCCCAACAGTTCCGCCCTTGCCCCTATGCGTGCTCTTTGTCCTCTGGCCCCTTACAGGAAGTCCCCAGGCATGCCTCAGGCCCCTGTATGACCTTATTTCGCCGAGCCTCTTCAGGGTATTTCTCAAATCAAAGTCAAGGTCTGACATTATCAAATGCTTGTCCATTCCCGTAACATACTCCTTCCTGTGGTTAAGGCACCATGAAGGCACATTGTATTTTGCCGGATTAATTATAAGGTCTTCAAGCACGGCCACATTCTGCTCGCTGAGCGCTGAAAGCTTGCTGTCAAAGGGGATTTTTGTTTTCTGCTCGAATGCAATTGCGAAAACCTTCCCAAGCCTGTCGCCGATTCCTTTAAGCGCGGTCAATGCCCTGTAAACAGGCAGTTCCCCATTAAGGTCCTTGCCTGAAATCCTGACAATGCTTTTCATCATTGCCCTTGCTTCTTTTGCCTTGTGGTCCTTGCCGCCCTTAAGCCCCTTTTCCTTGAGCACTTTCTTCTCCATGCTCTTTTCGTAATTTTCCTGGCCTTCATCCTTCCTTGCCATTAAGCCACCCTCTCTTCAGCGAGTTTTTCAACAATCTCTTCCCTTGCCGCATTTTTCTTTATATTTATTTTCCTGTCAGTAAAAAGCAAATGCCTCACATTGCACTTTTTTCTCCTTGCCTTTGCACCCTCAATTACCGCATAATTCTTGTCTTCGCCGGAATCAATTATTGCAACTATGCTCCCAGCATCCCTTCCTTTTGTCTTTATGCAGACCCTTCCAACTTCGCTAAGTTCCATTCAGCACACCCTTTTCATGGCTTCTTCAACAAAATGCCTGCTCTTTATGGAAATGTCCTCAATCCTCTTGTCCCCGCAAATCTTTATCGACGCGGCGTCAATTATCGCCCTCTCCCTGCACTTTGTGCAGAGTATTCCGCCGAAAATCGCATTCGGCCTTCTCTCGCTCTTTGACTTTTTGCGGACCCCTGAAGAGCCCCTGCTGTTAACCACTCCCTGCATTATTGCCCCGCAGATTGCGCAGCCATGCTTTGTATGCTTGCCCTTTGAGTAGACAATCTTTACCTTTCCATTCCCCATCTTCCTTCTTTTTGGATTCCTTGTTATTGCATGGCCGCTCATTGCTTCACAACCTTGCTTTCCTTTGATTTGTCATAAAAGTTAAGCGCCGCAGAAAACAAAAGGCTCATTACCAATGAACAGAAAATATACCATCCAATCCAGCTTGTCTGGTTGTAGAGCATTATGAAGTTGCTGCCCCCAAGCCAAGGTATAGGGAAAGGAAGGTTTACAATTTCCTTTTCATAGACTGCCCCAAGGAAGTAATACAATGGCAGGAATATTACCATTGAAACAACCATGAATTTCATGTTCTTCCCCATCATCTCATTCATTGTTTTCATCATGTCGTCCTGCATCCTTTTCAGCTCGTCCTGTGATTTCTGGTCAGTCTTCTTCATGAGCTCGTTCATCTTCTTCTGCGTTTCGCCAATTTTCTTCTGCTGCTCCTTCATCTTCTTCCTGTCAGTCATCTTGTGCTGTAGGAACTGCGATATGCATACTCCTGCAACTGACACCAATGCAATATCTATAGTGGGGTTAAAAATCATCAGAATTCCTCTAAGCAGTTAATTGGGATCAATAAAGTATTATTTATTGCGACCCTATTAAAAACATTCCACATTGTTTTCATTTTTTCACCCTAATATCTTTCCCAATAACGGATGCATTTCCATTATCTGCAGCTTTGCAAGCTCCTCATAGAGCCTGTAGATTATTCCGACTGCAAGGAGTATTCCCATTCCCGATGCAAGCGTCCCTGTAAGGTCGGCAAAGCCCGCAAGTATCGCAACAAATGCCGCGCCAAGTATTGTAACTGTGGGGATATACCTTTCAAGCACTTTTGTGACAACCCTTGGGTCCCTTCTGAAGCCAGGTATGGACATTCCCGCCCTTTCAAGCTGTGCCGCAATTGCGCTTGGCCCCTGGTTTGCCATCTCGACCCAGAACTTCCCGAATATTACACATGTGGCCACAAGGACAATAAGGTAAAAGAAAGCATGCGCAATTCCGGCGCCAACAGTTTCGCTGGCAAGGTTTGTGAACGGGCTTGCAGGGTTGAAAGGATTAAAGAACTGCACAAAGCTATTGCCAGCTTCAGACGCAATCTGCATTACATTTGTTGTCGGCAGCTGCGCAAGCAATGTCCACCTAAGGTTATATGGAGCTGTCATGATAGAGGCAACTCTTTCAAGCAACATACCAAGCACGGGAATTTTTATTGCAAGCAGTGACCACATCTTTATGTTTGCAAACAGCGCAACTGCAAGTATAACCGGAATATTTGAGACATAAAGAAGCTTGACAGGATACCTTCCGCCTGTTCCCTTGTAGCCTGTTGTTATCGGTATGTTGACATGTATCCCCTCTGCAAATACAACTATGAGGAAAACAATTATTGTGAAAACCAAAGGCAGGAGATAGTTATTTACTGCTGGATAAATTCCCGAACCAAGGGTGTTAATGAACAGGAAAGCGTGGCCGCTGGCTTCCGCAAGATTAAGATTGCCCGCAACATCAAAAGGGTTAAGCGTCCTCCAGAGCAGTTCATATGAAACTCCCCCCGCAATGAAAAGGCTTATTCCAGAGCCAACCCCGTATTTTGAGACAACCTCATCGAGGAACATCAAAATTATCGACCCTAGTGCAACTTGCAAAACCACCCATAGGAACATTCCCGGTTCAGGCGCCAAAAACCCCGTCAGGGAATAAACCGCCGCTTCAAAAAAGCTCAGGCCTATCGTGAGCAGCTTTTGCGCCCCAGTGAATTCAGCCTTGTCCTCAGGCTTTGAGAGGTCAAGCTTGATGAGGCCGCTGCCTATGAGCAACTGCAATATGATGGAGGCGAGCACTATCGGGCCGATACCAGCGCTTATCAGGCTCCCGATCTGCGAAGCAAGTATTATCTGCAGCTGTTCAAGCTGCCCCGCGCTCTGGGCATTGAGCCCGATTACGCGGATATTTCCCATTATAAAAAAAATCAGCAGGATCAGGCCGGTCCACATAAGCCTTTTGCCAATAGGCCTCCTCTCCTCAGGAGCCTTGACCTCTGGCAAGAGCCTGTATAGTGGCTTAAGGGATGCTAGAATGCTCATTCTTCCTCTCCTTCATCCTCTTCGTCCTCTGCCCCTTCTTTCCCAAATTCTTCCTGGGTTCCAGGGATGCTCCCGCCGGCAGCAACAATTTTTTTTGCGGCCTGTTTGGACGCCTTTACATTTTCAAACCTGATCCTGCGGCTGACAGCGCCTTTTCCAAGCACTTTGTCAAAACCCAGGGCAGATCCATCAAGAATTACTGTGTCATTCTCTTTTTTTGCCTTCCCTTCTGTTAGCCACTCATCAACTTTTGAAGAAACATACTCAAGGTTCACAGCTTCATCCTTGGGTCCTGCCTTAAATGTCCTTTTTACCCCAAAATCCATGTAATAGAGTGAAAACTTGTGCTTGTGGCTTCCCGCCCTTCCGACACCGCCGCGGTTTCCGGAGCCGCGCCTGTTCTTTGTGCCTCCGCCGCCATGGGTCCTGTTGCCCCTTACCTTGTTTTTCTTTCTCCTCTTCCTCACAACCATACTCAAACCACCACTAGCTCATCCTTCCAATAAGCACATTTATCTTTTCCCTGCGGTTACCAAGTGCCCCGCCCAATGTGAACGGCTTTTTGACCCCGTTCCTCTCATATCCCTTTGATGGCGGGTTGAGCCTGAAAACCGGCTTTATGCCAAGCGCCTGCATCTTTGTCTTCCCTTCAATCAATTCTTTTGCAAGGCCGGCAAAACCTTCCATTTTTTTTTCTTTGAGGTAATCAGTGGTGAGCAGTTTATCCCCTTCAAGGCGCCCCCTTTTCTCAAGCACCATTGCAAGGGTGTCTTGGGTGATTTGCCCGAAGGTAACATAGTCCTTCACCTTGTCAATCATCTTCTGCTGGCTCTTGTTTTCAGCAAGCAGCACCATGTGGTTGCTTTTGAAAAGCCTCATCATCGAAAGGGTCTCCCTGATCTTTCTTGTGACGTGGGCAGTCCCCCTTACCCTTATTACCGCAATCATCTCTTCTCCTCCAGCTTCCTTGCCATATCCGCGGAGAACTTCACGTTGCTTGTTGCCGCGAGGGCATTCACCGTTGCTGCAACAAAGTCAAGTGTCGAGGCGGTATTGCCGCGGCACTTGCTCCACACATCCCTGATGCCCACATACCTGAGCACATCCTTGATATTTTCGCCAACCACCAAACCCGTCCCTTTTGGCGCAGGCATGAGCATCACCCTCACGGATGATGATGTGCCCTCGACCTTGAACGGCACCGAATGGCTCTCACGGCACCTGCATTCCCAGCTGCCGCAGCCCTTGCGGATTTTCCTGATTGCCATTTTTGCCTTCCTTGTCGCCTTGTTTATCGCAGGATAGCGCTCCTTGTCCTTTGCGGTGCCAAGGCCAATGTAGCTGTCCTTGTCGCCTACAAGCACTGCAGCGCGGAATGAAAAGCTCCTTCCCTGCCTTGTGATCCTTGCAGTCTTGCGGAATTCAATAAGCTTGTCCTGGCATCCGGGCAAAAGGACATCAACAATCTCAGGCTCCATGACCTGCAGGCCTTTTGCAAAAAGATCATCAATGCTTGTGATCTCCCCTGCCTTGACCATTTTTCCCGCGCGCGTGGAAGGGACCCAGCTGTCAACTGCGCGCTCCCGCGTTTCCTCGCGCCTCTCGGCTATCTCCTCGCTGCTAAGCTCCCTTTTTGCTCTCCGTGGTCTTCCTTGCATAATTACTGCTCACCTTTTACAAGAACCTTTTTCATCTCATCAACACCCTTAGCCATTTCCCCATTGATATGCTTTCCATTAAGCCTTTCAGCCGCAGGGAAAACAGTGGCATCGCAAGGGATTTCCATTCCCGCATCAATTGCGCCCTTGAGCGCCGCAAATGGCCTGCTGCCATGGACTGGCGATGTCAGGCCAATATCGAGCACAGCCTGCTTTACTCCTGCTGCAAGTGCCATTTTTGCGCATGCATACCCTGCAAGGTATGCTGCAGGAAGGTTTCCTGTATGGCCCTTCCACCCCTTCTTTTTAAGTGACGCACTTGAAAAGAACGCATTCACTATATCCCCCGCAGGCTTGTATGAAACAACCTCAACAATTGTCATGTTGTTGGTCTTCCTCACCACAAGGCGCGGTTTATCCGACTTGAGCAGCGCGAGCCTTTTGCGGTAATCCGTCTTGAACTCCCTCCTGCGGCGGAACTTTACCTTGTATGTAGGGCTTGTGCTCATTTTTTACCACCCTCGTTCTCGGCCATTGCCAGCAGGTACTTCTTCCCCTTGAAATAATTTCCCTTGATCATAAGATAGATGTGGCGCATCGGCTTTTTGAACTTCACTCCTTTTGCATTCATTTCCGCAAGCACCCTTCTTTGCGCCCTCACATTGCTCATCCAGTTCCTCTTGCCGCCTTTCCTTGCATTCTTTGTTCCGGTCCTCTTTCCTTTTCCCCTTCTCCGCCCCCTTGCCTTCTTTGCAATAAGGATGCGTGCCCTTCCCCTGCTCTGCAGGGCGTCCCTTCTCTTTTTTATTATGCGTTCCTTTATGAGCGATCGCACGTCCTCTTTTGTCATCGCTTCCTTTAACTTTGAAGCAGACCGGGGGCTGATCCAGACCTTGGATTCCCCGACCTTAAGTATCCTTGCAGCAACCCTTCTAACTCTTTTGTCATTCATCCAATCCACCTCTATGGGTTTAATCCCCGCAGCCCTCTTGCAATCGCCTTATCCACAATAATCATTTTTTTCCTGCTGCCTATCCCTGCAGCAATCCTTACCGCAAAGCCCTTTTGTGAAACCGTTTCGACCTCTTTTAGCGTGCGGACAATTACTTCGCGGTATCCGCTCGGGTGCAGGTGCCTGATTGCTTTGGGCGTGGCAAACCCTACCCGTGGCATATATCCATCGGACATTTCGCGCTTGACATCAATCCCGCGCGGAACCCTCCACCTGTTCCACTTTGCAATGCTCTTGCGGCCGATGTTCCTCTTCCCAAACCTTCCCCTAAATGTCGGCAGAGAACCCTTGTGCAGGCAAGCGTCCCTGTTGCCAGCCACATCTGCCTTTGCCTTCACAATAACCTTGCGCGATTTCTGCTTAACCTTCTTTTTCTTCGCCTTTGGCTCTTTCTTGCCTTGCGCCTTCGCTTCCTTTCCAGCAGCTTTCGTGCCCCCTTCGCCCTCCTTTAGAGCCTTCACTCCTTTTTCCGCCCCTTCCTTAACAGGGGCTTTTGCTGTTTCAAAAACACCCTTGTGTGAATCCTTGTGCTTTTCATCATGCATATTGCCGGCTTCCTTCTTTTCCGCTTTAGGCTCTTTTGCCTCCATTGGCTTTACAGGCTGCTTTTTCACAGGCCGCTGTATTTCAGTATTCCCTCCGGCCCCTGCGGCATTTGCCTTCTTTGCAAGGTGATCCTGCCAGTTCCCTGCATCCTTTTTCTTCGTGTTTTCAGCCTTCATATCAACACCCTTAAACCGCCCTTACTTTTGAAACAACGTAAATCCTGTCCTGGAAAACCCTGATGTCCTTGCCCCTGACCCTTGTGATCTGCTCCATGTTCGCGGCGGTCTGGCCGACATCATCCTTGTTCTGTCCCCTTACAGTGACATCCTTGCCCTTGATCTCCACTTTCGTATTCCCGATTATCCTTGCCTTCTTGGGGTGCTTTGCCCCTGCCAGGTTATTTATCTCGACAAAACTGCCCTTCACCGCTGCATTTATGGGGAAGTGGCTGTATACAATCTCAAGCCTGCACTCAAATGTCTTTTCAAGCCCAGTTATGAGGTTGCGGATGTGGGACGCGCTAGTGCTTGCCTGCGCGAGCACATTGCGCCTGCTGCTCGTTGCAACGACCTCTATTTTCTGGCCATCAATGCGCAGGAAAATATTTCCCGCCTTAAATTCCCTCGAATTCTCCTTTCCGTTCCCCTTCACTTTGAGGGAATTCCTATCAAGCTCGGCCTGCACTCCTGCAGGGATCTCGATTGTTTCAACAATGTTTTGCGCCATAAAACAACACCACTAATACACGTATGCCAAAAGCCTTCCCCCGGTATTATTCTGCTTTGCATCGCTGTGCGTCAGCACCCCTTTTGGCGTGCTGACAATAATTGTCCCTATGTCATATGCCGGCAGGTACTTTTTCTCAAATCTCTCAAATTCGTCCTTTGCAACAGCATACCTTGGCTTGATCGCCCTGCATTCGTTGATCTTGCCTGCAAGCTGGACCTTGAAAAATCCCTCCCTGCCGTCATCAACGCGCTCGAACGTGCCGATATAGCCTTTTGCCTGCATAATCTTGAAAATCTCGAGCAGCAGCCTTGAAGCCGGCCTTACTATGCACTCCTTTTTTGCCGCAGCCTCGCTGTTCTTGAGGTTTGCCAGTGCATCTGCAATCGAGTCTGTCCTGCTCATCATCCATCACTCCCGCTAATCGTACTTCCTAAAGCCGATCCTTTCGGCATTGTCCTTAAAGCATCTCCTGCAAATGTGCATGTCATACCTGCCCATGACTCCCTTGTGCGTGCCGCACATGCTGCACATCTTTGGCTGGACCTTCCATGGCTTTTTTACCTTCTGCTCGCTCATATGACTTCCACCCCGAACTTCTGCTTCACAAACTCAATTGCCTCCTCTGCCTTGATGAGGTGGCGCAGCCTTATTTTTGTCTTCCCAAGCTTCCTCTTCTTGACCCTATATCCCGGCCGCTCAAGCGTAACAAGCACATCAAATCCCCTTATTCCGAGCTGTGGCTCATACTTGACCTTTGGCAGGTCAATGTATTCCTTTACGCCAAAGCCGAAATTGCCCAGCTTGTCAAAGCTCTTTTTCCCGATCTTGTTGTCCTTTGCAACAAATGCATCCTTCAAAAACCTCTCGGCATTGGTGCCGCGCAGCGTGACCTTCGTGCCGATCGCAAGCCCTTCCCGGATGCCCCATGTTGGGATCTTGACCTTGGCTTTTGTGAGCACCGGCTTTGCCTGCGTGATTTTTGCAAGTATCTGCGATGCCCTGTCAAGCTCGTCGCCTGTCTTGCCCACGCCGATATTCACCGTGACTTTCTCGATCCTGATCATTTTCATCATATGGGAGTCCATAAAAGCACCTTCAAGAGAGCGCCTCAATTTCGCTTTTTGCCTTGCCTACCACAAACACATTATCAATCACTGTCTGGAATTTCCCTTCCTTGTCGATCAGTTCCACAAGCGTGTGCCTCTTGATCGAGCCGGGCATAACCCCCTCGATTTTGACGGTCTTTCCTGTGTGCACCCCGCCTACAATGAATGCGCTGCTGCCCTTCCCCATGCTGTAAACTTCCTCGATTTTCCTTTCAGGAAGCGATATCTTGACAGAATCCTCAACGTTCACGGCGTCTTTTCCAAGCGGGATATTGAACCCGTCATTTGTCATCACCATTATCTTTCCGCCCTTCACAACCCTTTTGCCGACGATTTTGGAAACCTTGAAATTCCCGCCCTTCGTGTCAATCTTTTTTGCAACTATCCTTCCCTTTGCATCAAGGATTATCCTGTACTTGCTCTTGAGCGCAACAACTTCCACGACATCAAAAATGCCCACCGGGAATTCTATCCTTTTCCTCACAATGCCGTTCACCTTGGCATTCCCTTCTGAAAGTATCTTTTTTGTCTCCTTGAGGTTTGCCGAAACACCGATGATCATGCGCAGGGCATATGAAAGCGGCACTGATGTGTGCTTATTGTGCGGCCCCGGCTTGCTTTTTGGCGTGAATACATCCCCCTTGCGTGAGATGCCGCGCACTTTCGGTGCCGAAATGCTCTTTTGAACCTTGCTCTCTCCCCTTTTTGCCATAACCTTCCACCTCTAACCCAAATACAACTTCATGCCCCGATTTTCTTTCCTTTCTTGCCCTTCAATCTCCTCTCATCCTTCTCATCAATTGCAACGAGCAGCAGGTTGCTCGGGCGCAGCGGTATCTGCCGGTCTGTTCCCGTCATCTTCCTGCCGGTAATGCCTTCAACAAGCAACATCCTCTTTGGCCTCATTATAGCGCTGACCTTGCCCTGCTTTCCCACAAGGTTCTCATTTCCCCTCATCACCTTTACAGTGTCTCCCTGCCTTGCCTCAAGGCTCCTTCTGCCAAGCTGCTTGGCGAGTTCCTTGCTCAGGTGCACTGAAAAGTCCTTGTACGAGACATGCAAACTCTTGGAGTAACTCCACTTCCTCTGCCTTCTTGGCTTTGCGCTCTCCATTGCCATTCAAACCACGATCCTCAAACTACTCCTGCGCTGATTCCGGCGATTTTCGGAAACCTCTCGCCGACTTCCTTTGCAACAACACCCTTCACTTCAGACCCTTTTGGCAGGCCTTTTTCATCAACCAATACAACCGCGTTGTCCTCAAATTTTATCCTTGTGCCATCAGGCCTCTTGTACTCCTTGCGCACCCTTATGACAACCGCCTTTTCGACCTTTTTCCTCATTTCCGGCTTCCCTTTCTTGACAACGACATTGACCATGTCGGCAATGCCGCCTTTTGCACTGGTCCTTCTCCTTCCCTTATAGCGGTAAACCGTAATGATCTTGACTTCCTTTGCCCCCGAGTTGTCGGCGCAAAAGCACATGGTGCCGTGCGTGAGGCCCCTTACAATGGATGCGTTTATGGCCTTCATGCAACCGCCTTCTTCACAATTTCAAGGACAACAAAGCTCTTTGTCTTGCTGATCTTCCTCGTTTCCCCGACCCTGACAACATCGCCTTCGCGGGCACTGATGCCTTCAGGGTTGTGTGCCTTGACCTTCACCTTGATTTTCTTGTACCTCTCATACTTAGGGACGTACTTTGTGATAATCCTCTCAACCGTAACAGTCTTTGGCGCCTTTGCGCTCACGACAGTGCCTGTGACAACCGCGCCGCGCACGCTAAGCCCTCTTGCACTTCCTTTCTGGACATTCCCTTTCTTTTCCGTCACCATCATTTTCCCCTCTTGACCCTCTGCTCGGGCCTTGCAACGATTTTTTTGCCCTCAACCCTTGCCTTTTCATCACCAATCATGAACTCAAACACGCACTCACCTTTTGGAACCATTTTCTCCTTTCCGTCCTTTTCAATCACCAATAAATTTCTTGTCTCATCGACAACTTTTCCCCCAAGGCCAATCCTTTCTGCATCAGTGCTCTCAATGACCCTGACTCCAAGGCCAATGAGCTCGTGGCTGCATATATTATCACCGGTGATGCAGTAATTTTTCCCCTTAAGCGTCAATCAATTCCTCCTTATACCCTTCCCTGAGCAATATGGCCTTCACGGCTTCCTGATGCCTGCCCTGCAACTCGATTTCCTTGCCCTTTGTCGTGCCGCCGCAAGCAAGCTTGCGCTTCATTTCCTTGCCAAGCCGTTTTGCCTCCTCTTCGTTTTCAAACCCGCTGACAACCGTGACAAACTTCCCAAACCTCCTTGCGACCATCCTTATCCTGATCTTTTGCGACTCCTTTGTGATCTCGCCAAAGTCAAGAAGGTCTTTTGGCAGGCCTGTTATCTTGTCTATCTCAGCCACTTACTTTTTCACCCCTGTTTTCTTCTCATTCATAATCGTCAGTATGCGGGCAATCTGCCTTCTCGTGTTCCTGATCTTGGACGGCTTTTCAGCCCTTGTGCCCGATGAGATCTGTGCCCTCTCCTTTGAGAGTTCATTGCGCAGCCCCACGAGCTTTCCCCCAAGCTCCTCGGCGGAATTGTCGCGCAGCGGCACAAGCTTTTTGCGTCCCATTCAGATCCCTTCCTTGGGGCCAATGCCTTCCTGCTCTTTTTCCCCGGCTTCCTTTGCAATCTCGGCAACCCCGCTCTCCTGCACCGGCGCATTTTCCGCAGCCCCTGCAGCTTTCTGCCCTGGATTGCCCTTTTCCTTCTTATCCTTTTTCTTATGCTCCCTGTGCGCCTTTTCATGGCCTTTTTCTGCCTGCGCCTTTTCGGCAGCCTTGTGTTCCTGCTTTGGCTCCTCTTTTTCTGCCCGTTGTGGCTTTGCATCAGATGCCTCCAAAGCCTGCTGCGTGCCTGCCTCCTGATTAGTTGCCGCTGCTGCCTGTGCTGCAGCTTCCTGCGCGGGCCTCGCCTTTTCGGCAGCCTCTTCCTTCCTCTTGATATAAGGCTGTATGCGTTCCTTGTCCGGGAACACCGTTTCCGGCCTTACAATCTTGACCTTTATTCCTATCGCACCGACTTTGGGGTATGCTGACGCGTAACCATAATCAACAAGCTTTGCCTGCTCTCCCACTTTCTTCATATACCCGGATCCTACCCTGACCCTTTTTTTCCTTCCGCCCTTTCCTGCAAGCTTTCCGCTCACAACAATTTCCGCTCCCTGCGCGCCTGCGTGCAAAATGTCATTGAGCCCCTTGAATACTACGCTCCTCCATGAAAATCCCCTTTCAATGAGCGCCTTGAACTTGTTTGCAACAGCCTTCGCGTCAAGCTCTGGCCTTTCAATCTCTTTTATCTCAAGCTGCGGATTATCAATGCCAAACTTCCTGCCAATGGTTTCCGTGAGCTGGGTTATATTGCTCCCGCTCTTTCCTATGGCAAGCCCCGGCCTTGTGACGCTTACGACAATGCGTGTCACGAGCGGGGTCTTTACTATCTCAGACTTTGTAAAGCCTGCCTTGTCAAGCTCTTTTGCAAGGTAATTGTCAAGCTCGACCTTGTTGAGCCCCTGCTTTACAAAAAACCTTTCAATCAATTACCTCGCCTCCCTGACAACAATCTCAATATGCGCAGACTTCCTCTTCCTTGCCTTTCCCGATATCCTTCCCTGTGCCTGGTTGGACCTTCTTGCAAACCCCTGGGATGCGAACATATGCGTTATGATAAGGTTATCCGAATCAAGCCCCTTATAATCCGCATTCGCCTTTACATTCTCCAAAAGCTCAATGAATGCGCCCACGCACCTTAGCGGGTACTTGCCGACCTTTGTGAACCCCTTTGCTTCCCCCTTCTTGTGCCCTATCTTGCGGTTATACTTGCGCAAAGGCAGGTATTCCTCCATTGAAAGGATCCTTTTGAGGTATTCAATTGCCTTGTCGACGCGCATCCCCTTTATATTGGATATGATCTCCACGCTGTACTTTAGCGATACCGGCTTGTTTTTCATCATGGCGCTCGCTGTCCCTTTCCTTTGGACCTGCGCTACCTGATAGGCCTTTTTCACCATTACATTCATCCTCTTGCCGTTATTGCAGTGGAGCTCTTTGTCGCCCCTATCCCTGCCTTTCCGTGTGAAAGCTTCTTCCTTGTAAGTGCAAACTCGCCAAGATAGTGGCCAAGCATCTTTTCCCGGACCTCTATATTTGCAAATTCTTTCCCGTTATAAATTGCCATCGTGACCCCTACCATCTCAGGGACTATTACCGCGTCCCGGTTATGCGTCTTCACAGGCCTTGCGCTCCTGCCCGCCTTTATGGTTTCCTTTGCCTTCCGAACTTTTTTTAGCAGCTTGCCCAGTTCCGGTGCCGTCTTTTTGATAGTCCTTCTTGCCCTCGAAGTGCACAGCTTGCTGAACTCCTCAAGGCTTAGGGCCAAGAGCTCTGCAATTTCCTTTCCCCTGAATGTAGATTCCTTTTTTGCCATTTTTCAACACCTGCACGGTTATGATTTCTTTCTCCTTCCTGTCCTCTTTGAAGCAATATCCCCGACCTTTCTTCCCGGCGCTGCGTGCCTTGATGTGGACTTCGACTTGCCCGGATGGTGGTTTGCACCGCCAAAAGGATGGTTAAGCGCGTTCATTGCAATTCCCCTCGGGTATGGGTACTTCTTGTGCTTTCCCTTCATTGCAAAATACCTCTTGCCGGCTTTCACAAAAGGCTTGTCCTTCCTCCCGCCTGCCCCCGAGCACCCTATTGTCGCCCTGCACAAATGCTGCAGTGCAATGATCCTGCCTGAAGGCATTTTCACAAAGACTGAATTCTTGTCTTTTGTAAGTATAAGCCCGTACATCCCCGAGGCGCGCACAAGGCTTCCGCCATCGCCCGGCAGCCTTTCAATATTGAATACAGGGCAGCCTTCAGTGCAGCTCCCAAGTGTCTTAACATTCCCGATTTCAAGCGCGGCATCCTTTCCCTGCTCAATCCTCTGGCCGACATAGCTGCCTTCCGCGGCAATTATCAGTTCTTGCGATCCGTTGTCATAGGCGACCTTTGCAAGCACGCTGCTCCTTGCAGGATCGTGGACAAAATCCACCATCTCGCCCTTAATAAGAGCCGAATTGAAATTATAATCAATATAGCGCGCCTCGCCTGCCCCGTTCATTGTTGCCGCGTAAATCGGGCTTCCCGCCCCGCGCCTTTGTGTCTTTAGTCTTTTTGGCATCCGTTCACAACCACGCCGCCTGCTTGCGGCGGTAAAGCGGACTATCTCCTTGCACACTGCTGTGTGCGAGGCCTCGCAGAACTCTTGGTTCTGCAAGGTCGGCTTGTGCCTCGATAGGCCTTACTCCAACTACTGCTTTATTTTCCATAATCATCCCATTCACCAATTTATATTACCCCGAGCTTTGTGGCCACATCCCCGGCCCTGAATTCCTTTGCAAGTGTCACTATCGCCCTCTTCCTCGATTTCATGTCGCGCTGCAGGTTCACTTTTTTAACCTTGACTTTATATAGCGATTCAACCGCGCCCCTGACCATTGGCTTTGTGGCCTTTGAAGCAACGACAAAAGTAATCTTGTTTTCAGCCTCGATCATGTTTACCGCCTTTTCAGTCACGAGCGGATGGAGCAGTATCTCAAGGTCCTCAAGCTGCTCTTCAACCGCAACATCCTTTGCAATTTCTGCAAGCCCTGTTCCCTTCACAGCCCCTGCCTGCAAATTCTCTTTTGCCTCCAGATTTCCCTTCTTTGAAGCTTTATGTGCGACCCTGCGCTTTGGCGAAGCTTTTAGCGCCCTTCCTTTGGCCTTTGCAGCCCGTGTTGCTTTAACCTTCTTTTCCTTTCCCTTAGCCTGTTTTTTTAGCGCCATAAAATATCACTTCCGCCCCGTTTCCTTTTTTTTGGAATTTGCACCCGACATTTCCGAAATAGCCTTCTCTGTCCACACGGTAAGCCTTCCGGGCAAAGCCCCCGGCGCGAGCACGTTTGCATTGAGGTCCTTTAGCCTTACAATGTCAACCCCTTCAAGGTTCCTTGCCGACTTAAAGACCTTGGCAGAGTCAGCCGCAACAATGAGGATGCTCTTGCGCCTCTTGTACTGCCTTCCCCTCTTCTTGCCCTTTCCTGCGCGGATCTTCTTTTTCCTTGCAGCCCTTTCAATATCTTGTGAAATCCCGATCGCATCAAATGCAGCCACAACATCTTTTGTCTTCTGCAGGTTTTCAAAACCCGAATCAATCACAATGGGGAATGCAACATTTGCCGCAAATTCATGGCCGCGCGATTTTACAAGTTCGGATTTTGCAGTTGCCGCGATCGCAGCTTCGGTAGCCTTGCGCTTCTCCTTTGCATTGATCTTCTCTTCCCAGACCTTGCTGAATTTTGGCGGATGAGCCTTTGGCCCCCCCACGACGCCGGGAATCCCCGCAACCTGCCCTGAAAGAAGCCCGCGCCTGTTTTTCATCCTTGGCTTTCTTGCATGGCCGACGTTAATTGTCCTGTGCATCGTCGGCTTTCCCCTCGAGCCGACATAAATTGCTGTGTTGTTCCTTCCTGCAAACGCAAAAGGGTAATGGGTCTGGATGCTTGCGGATTGTATTGCAAGCACTGCCCTGCGTATAAGTGTCTCATCAACATCAGCATTAAACTGCCTGGGGAGCTCTATTTCGGATAGCTTCCTGCCTTCAAGTGAAACAACAGATGCCTTCATCCCCTCACCCCTGCATTAGGCAGTTTTATATCAGTATACTTTGCCAAGTTCTCATTGTTGATCCTTATTGCAGGCCTCATGGCAACAATCCTTTTTGCAGGGCCCGGGACAGAGCCCACAAGCACAATGAAATCATTTTTCACCATTCCGTAATTCCCAAATCCGCTCACCGGATTTATGGCCTCCGCCTTGTTCTCAACTGCAAGCACCCTCTTGTTGTACTCGGTCCTCACCTGATAGCCAAGCTGGCCGGGGCGCGCCACGGTCCACATTACTGTCGCAGGGTGCCATGGGCCTATGCTTCCCACATACCTGTGCTTTTTTGATTTTGGCCTGTGCACTTTGACATGCGCCCTTTTCACAACGCCGGCAAACCCTTTTCCCTTGTCAACAGCCCTCACGTCAATGAACTGGCTTGCCGCAAAGCAATCGCCGATGCGTATTTCCTTGCCGATCCTTTCCTTTGCAAATGCAAACTGCTGCTCGATGCTCCCTGCAATGCGCACTTCGGCAACATCAGCCTTCTTCTTTCCGATCCCTGTCATTGCAGGCTGGACCTGCACAATCAGTGTAACCAGTGAAACTTTTGCCTTATCCTTCTCAAGGGTTTCAACAGTCCCGTATTTTGCCTCTTCTTCCTTTGCCTTCTTTTTGCCCCTTCTTTTGAACGCCTTAATTTTCTCCCGCAATGCCTTGTCGGGCTTGTCAATCGTAACTTCCCCAAGCGCCTTTTCCCCGCCGGTTGTGTGGGTATATGCCCTTATGCCGATCACTTTCATGGGCGGGCACTCTATTACCGTTGAAGGCACCATTGTTTCCTGGCCGAACGACACGCTCTTTTCATGGGCGTTCCTGCAAAAAACATGCGTCATGCCTGCTTTATAACCGTAAAATGTCATCGGCTTTGCATCCTTTGCCGCAAGAGCCGGATAAGTAGAGAAAACTGCAATCTGCCTTTTCGCCCGGACTTTCGGGTAATATGCCAGCGATCCTGACCTTGGCTTATGCGCGCTCATTACAATGCCTTCAAACTACACGGTGCGTGTGCATTTAATTTAATAATGCCAAAAACACTCAGGCCCGCAAAATGCCTCAAAAGAGGAATTTAATGGGAATAATGAGCACTTTTTGTGCATTTATATCCCAAGAGGATTTACTCAGGATACAGTTTACACCAACCTTTTCTTTTTGTTCAGCCAAAAAGAAAAGCTTGACCAAAAGAAAAAGCTATTTTTGCCTTTTCTTTGCCTACTTAAATCTATGAGGGAGGCTTTAAAAAGGTTACTGGGGCGCAGAACGGGTATTTATCGCATTAACTGCCGGCCCGATGTAATAAACAGCAGTAAGGGCGCGGAAATGATAATCGCCTGTGACTACTTCGGCTTTGAGCTTCCTTGCCGCTGCAAGTATTATCGCATCCGCAAGCCCGAAATTGTTTTTGTATTTTTTCCTCACAGCCTGTTTCAGTTTTCCTGCAGCTCTAGCATAATCCACATCGAGGGGTATTATTGTTGAATTGGAACAGATAAAATCAACGTCTTTTTCCGCAAACTTGTGGTTCTCCTTGGAATATTTGTCCATGATTTCTGCTATTACAATTGAGGGGGTGAAACAGCTGCTGCCTTCAGCAAGCAGTTTCTTTATTATGCTGCCACTTTCACTGCCTTTAAAATATTCAATCCATGCATAGGAATCAAGCACAAACTTAGAGGTCATGGAAATCATCCTCGTCGCGCTTAAAACTGGTCAATTCAGGGTGCGCTCCGAACATATCTTTGGGTATGTCAACCTCTTTACAGGCCATTTTGCGTATTGCCTTATCATACGATTTCACCCCGTATTTGCGTTTCACTTTCTCCAAAATCGCGACAGTGGACTTTTCAACCTGGATCGTGGTAGTTTCCATAAGATCACCTATTATACTATAGCTATAGCTATATTATTATCCCTTGCGGCCACTATTCGTAAAGAAATTGCAGCGGCTAAAGTAGCCGCCTGATTAATTCTTATTTCACTTCGAATTTGAATATCTTTGAGAGGAAGTCCACAATCTGCTGCAGTACCCCCTTTTGCTCCTCAAGCTGCTGTGCGATGTTCACGCACACCCCTGAGAGGCATGAGTTGCTCTTGCATTCATAGCTGTTCTGGCACAGCGAGCCGTCGCTTTTCTGCTCTTTTACCTTTGAGTCTATGTCGCAGAACAATACATTTGCATCCGAGCCAAACCTTGTCCCTGCGCTCAGGCATTTGCCATTGTCAGCACAGCCATTGCATGCGGATTCAGGTTGCTGCTGCCTGCACGCGCTCTGCGGGTTCTGCACGCATCTCCAGTCGCCTCCAAGGCAGCTGCACCAGAGTATCTCCGATCCGTCGCTGCACTTGTAGTTCCTGGTTTCGCCTTCAGAGCACTTTCCAACCGGCATTGGCGGGGCTCCCGGCGGAGTTCCGGTACCACCTGTACTTCCAGTCCCAGTGTTCCTGAACACCAGCTTGAGGTTTTTGCCGACCTGCGCCTTTTGGGCATCCACTATCTTGAGTATGTTTCCATCTCTATAACTATAATAGAGTTCAAAGAGAGCGATATAGTCTGCCGAGTTTGATTGCTGCGTTACCTGAACGACTTTTATCTCCATCTCGCTGCCGGTATAGTCGCCTGTCCCTTTGATGGCCTTTATGAAATCGCCTTCAAAGTACTTTTCCGTCTGGGTGTTCTGGCCGTTGTTCCTCGAAATTTCAACATAGCCTTCGCCTGTAAGGGCGCTCACTGCTATTGTTTTCACGAAGATGTTTGGCAAAAACCTTGCCCCTGCAACTTCTTCGTCTGAAGGCCCGCCGTTTCCTGAAAGCTGCCTTTCAATTACTTCCTTGAACTTTCCGTATTCCAGTGCCCCGTCAATCCTTTCGCTTCCGATAAAGAACGTGGGTGTGGCGCTAACCCCCCTTGAAATCCCTTCATCATAATCCTTTTGCACTATGCTTTTTTTCATGCCGCTATCTAGGCATGCGTTGAACCTGCCTGTATCGAGGCCAAGTTTTGCGGCCATGTTCTTGATGTTTGAAATGTCAAGGTCTGCCTGGCCTATGAAAAGCACCCTATAGTACTCCTCGAACCTTCCCTGATCCCTTGCGCACTCCGCCGCTTCTGCCGCTTTCCATGCCTTGCTGTGCAGCTGCGTGAGCCGGAATTCCTTTGTCAAAAATCCCACCGTGGTGCCATATTCCTCCAAAATCTTTGGTTTTGTAACCGTCGCGAATCTTGCGCAGAACGGGCACTCAAAGTCCGTGAACTCCTCTATAAGGAGCTTTGATGGCTGTGGCGGCGTTGCGCCAATACATGCCCCGTCAACACAGCTTCCGTCGCATTTCTGGTGCGATATCACGAACTGCTTTGCCGGGTATGCATTCCCTCCACACACGCCTTCTGCAATAGTGCGATCATTGATGCAGTAATCCGTGTAGGCATACCGGTCTGCGCTGCTGCTCGTGTATTTTATTGTGCCTGCAACATTCTTGTTCACACCGCCGTCAGTGTCAGAGCAGCTCATGCCTGAAACATTGAGCGGCACAACAGCCATGCCTGATTTGTCAATCGTTGCGCTCAGCGCAGTGCCGTCAGTGAACTGGATTTCCATCTTTCCGCCCGCAAACGGCCTTGACTCTATCTGGCCGTAGAGGTCGAGCGTGTTATCCCCTTTTGAAACCAAAATCTTCTCGTCATACCTCTTGTTTTTCTGCCCGCCCTCCCTCAAAACAACTATCGGGTAGAGGTCCTTGCCATTCCACTTTTCAGAGCTTGTGGACCATGCCTCTCCGGGCGTATTGTGCACTAATAGGATTGACTTGATGTACTTGTCAGAATCAAGGCTGAACTTTGCGACCCAATGGTAATCATTTGCCAAAGTGCCATAGAAATCAACGCCCGGCCCGAACACACCCTGCGTCCCCGCATGGTCCTCATTGGTCGAGGCGAGATATGCCTTAAATGTACTTGTATTGCCCCCTCCGTCCGGAACAGTGAATTCTATGCTTGAATATGCCATATATGGGCAGTCATCGTCCACAATGCTGGCCTTGTACTTCTTCCCCGCTATTGTGGGGTAATCACAAGTTGTTACTACACAATTGTATTTCTCATTGCCGCTCTGCTGCTGTCCGCAGTTTGCCATTATGCCGCATGTCCGGCTGTTGCCGGTATTAGCGTCTGTTGCAGCAAGTTCAGTGAGCGTTATTGTGCTGCGGGTGTCAACCCCGTAAGGGGTAAAATACTGCATTTTCAGTTTTCCTTTCATCGATTCGGAATCGTTTGCCGAAATTTTCATGTTCGTGATCCTGTGGTCTGCACAATTGACTGAGGGCTGCTCAGGCGGCTGTGACGGCGGCGCAACATCCGACGCCCCTATCTGCGTGTCAACGCTCGTGCCATCAGTGAAATATATGAGGAGCCTGCCGCCCGTGAAATTTGCTGAATCTGTCTGGCCGTAAAGGATGAACTTGTGCTCCCCTGCGGCAAAAGGCCCGATCTGCTGGTCGTAGGCAGTATTTAGCTGCGTTCCGTTGTAATACACCACAAGCGGATATAATTGCTTGTCGTATGTTGCAGTGTCCGATGCCGATGACCAGCCCTCTCCATAAGTGTTGTGCTTGATCCTGATCGACTTGATCGTCTTTTGCGACCCCAATGTGAGCAACGCGCTCCATTTCCAGTCTTCCCTGATGCCATTTTGCCCCTTCCCTGAATTGAAGACGCCCCAAACTCCTGCCCTGTCCTCTCTTGCCGTAGCAAGGCTTGCGCTAAGGCCGTTTGGCCTTACGATCTGGATGCACGTTCCGTCAGTACATGTAAAGTCCGTGCCGCATGCCTGAGCTACGCTCTCAATCTTTCCGCAGCTGTCCTGCCACATCACTGAATTGGTGATAGCATCACACACTTTCCTGTACTTTGATGTGCATGCCGGTACCGGTGGGAGTGATGGCTCCGCAGGCTTTATGCCTGAAGGCGCTATAGTGGCGCTTGTTGTTTCACCGTTCATGAATGTTACTGTAAGTACCCCGCCATTGAATGGGGTGTTTTCGGTTTGGGCATAAATTATGAATTTATGCGTTCCTGCGTTGTATGTCCCAAGCTGCTGGTCGTATGCTGAATTCAGCCTGCTGTCGTTGTAGTATATTGCGAGCGGGTAGAGTTTTCTCCCACCTTCATATGTTGCGCTCGACCATGCTTCCCCATATATTGGGTGGGTAATTTTCATTGATTTGATGCTCCTTGTTATCGGGGTGCTTAAAAATACCTTGAATCCCCAGTCGGCTGCATTATTGGTGCTCCCTGCCCCAGACTCAAAAGTTGCCGAGATGCGGTCTTCGCCTGCGCTCACAAGCGATGCTGATAGCGCGAGCTTTGGAGGCTGCGCTGAAAGCGCTGATGCGGGTATTTTTGCGCTAACTGTGGTGTCATCGCTGAATTTTATTACTAATGCCCCTCCCGTGAATTTATCTTCTATCTGGCCATATGCATTGAATGTGTGGGTCCCTGCGTTGTATGTCCCAAGGTTCCTTTGGCTGTAGCTGCTGTTTAGCTGTTTGCCATTATAGAATACTACCAGAGGGTAGAGGCTTTGATCATAAGTTGACCACGTGTCATCAGAAACGATGTGGTCGGTATTAGTAATTTGCATTGCGCTTATAGTCTTTGTTGAAGGCAGTGTAAGGGTTATTTGCCATCTCCAATCGCTCGTCTCTAACTCCGAATAGCTTGGCCCTGGCTCGAACACGCCTTGTGTTCCTGCACGGTCAAGATCAGAGCCAACAACTTCTGCGCTCACGTTTGGCTCCGTGATCTCCGATGTTCCCACGGCAAGGCCTGTAATTCCACGGCTTAGAGATGAACCCCACCATCCTGCTGACGCGCCTGCGACCAGCATCACTAATAGTGTTAGAACGAATGTGTATTTTAATGGGGATTTCATCATTTCCAAGGCCTCCGTATAAGCATGAACTGCTAGACTAATCCTATGTTGATTCGTATATTTAAAGTTTGCGAGTTCGTAAGGTGAATGAGTTAAAGATGCGAAAACCATGCATTGGTCACTGCCCGTTCTGCTTTTGCGGCTCAGTTGCGAACCTGAAGAGCACGAGGGCTGCAATTGCCCCTAAAATGAGTATCCCTGCAAGTACTGTCCCCTGCCCCAAAATCGCAAGCCCTGCCGCAAACGCGCTGCCTATGCCATTGCCTGCCGGCGGTGGCGATGTGCCTGCCGGCGGATTTGGCGCAGGTATTGGCGCAGACTGTGCCGGCCTTGCCGTGACCACCACAGACTTTTGCAAAAATTCGCGCTGCCCTGCGCTTGCGCTGAAAAATACGGTTGCATTCCTGTTCACATCATTTACTGCAACAGTCCTCTTTCCTGCAGTGCGGGGCGCAAGGCTGAACTTGTTGGGCGAAACAGATGCGCCGCCTGCAAATACATTGAGTTCCACAGTGCTCCCTGTCGGGTTCTCGAAATCAAATGTGATAAAGCCTGAAGTTCCCGTAAACTGCGCGGCCGAAGGCAAACTGAGGGAAAATCCTTTCA
>DUGC01000004.1 GCA_013331625.1 Candidatus Iainarchaeum sp.
GGCGCTGATTATAATCGGGTTGTACGCGGGAAATTTTACAAGGACTGGGCAACGGCAACTGCATATGTTGCGCGTGAGATTGATGAGAAAGGGGTTGAATCGGGCGAGCCGACACTCACGTTCATTTTCCCGCTCTCTGATGAGATAAGCACGGGGGCGGCGGCAGACTTGTGCTCTACAAAAAGCCCTGGTGCCGAGAGGAGCTATTGCAATATCTGCACTGGCGATGCGAACAGGTTTGAGCGCTCCTCAAGGGCAATTGGCCATGCGCTTGAAGTGCTTTCAGGATATGATTACAGGGTTTTTCCGATCGCGGCAAGAAGCCCTCAGGGCATGGTCGTGCCAGACCCTTTATGCAATGAGGACGGCAGCATTTGCACATCAGGGAACTGCCAGCCATGCTGCGGCACGCTAAATTGCACCGAGTGCCCGGTTGAGGGGCTTCACGGAACGCCGGAGGATATAAGCCAGCTCAGGCAGGATATGGCAAGGCTTGCGGCAGGGACAGGGGGAAAAGTAATAGATATGATAGGTGATGAGTATGCAAGCCATATGCAGGACGGGATCATGCGCATAATCAATGAGGCCGCATCGCAGAAATTTTCGTTCGGGACAAAAAAGGAAGGTGCCCAAAAATATGCGGTCACGCGCTCAATTCCCATGAGGGGGGGCAAAACCGCACAAGTGAGGTTCTGGCTTTATAAGGAAAAATCCGACCACACAATTGAGCGCCTGCCACCCTTGCGCCTAAGGCCATTTGTTTCAGCTTTTGCTTCTCCACGATCGCTAAGCCTTGCAAGCGGAGCAACTGTAAAGGCCGTAGGGGCGGCTTATAGCCCCAACGGGCTTGATGTGAACGCACAATGGTTCCTTGATGGCGAGTTGCTGGCAGGCGGCAAACAACCTCCGGAAACAGAATTCACCATTTCACAAAAAGGGATGCACACCCTCTCGCTGCGCGCAACCGATTCGGACGGCAATTCAAGCAGCGCGGATATCGCCATAACCGTAAACTGAGGGGAAAAAGCCCAAAAGAGCAGTAATTTGGGATTGTGGCAATAATCTCATTCGACTATAATTTTTGAAATTTTACCGGCTTTGCATGTCACTTTCACAACCGCAGGGAGCATTACGGGGGCATTGAGGACCTGCACGTTGCAGCTTGTGCAGTAGTTGAGCTTGCGGAATTTGTCGCGCAGCGTACTTACAGTGATGTTTTCATCCCCTGCCCCTTCCTTTGAAATTAGCATGAGCCCGCAGTCCTGATCCCCTGCCGCAAGGCATTGCTGCCAGCAGGAATTCACTTTCCCCGCGAACTGGTTTATATTGACCTCGCGCACCCCTTCGCCCTTTGGCTGCTGGCCTGGCATGAGCATTGATGATATTGCCCCCTGCAATCCTGCAAAATCCATGTTGAACATGAATATGGTGATAAGGCCCGCCACGACTATTGTAAAGACCATGTACCCGACAAGCTCTATAGTCTGCATGTAATCACTTCAGCGCGCCTACAAAATACATTATTATGAGCGCGAAAGCCGCGACCGCAATGACGAGCTCGATTATGGTTTCAACTGTGGTGTTCATCTGACCAAAACCCCCTTGAATATTATCTCCGTGAACGCAAAATATCCCCCGAAAAGCATGAAAGTGTAAATCATGAATGCGAGAAGGGTGTTTGAAAATATTACCTTGGCGATCCTGTACCTGTCAGTCCCGCTCTGGATATTTGCAAGGAAGACTGAAAGTATTATTGTGGTTTCCAGAAAATACAGCCCCACTATGAGCTCAAGGACCGTGGGCGGGATTATCGAGGACACTTTTGCAAGCTCAAGGTCAATTGTCTCGCTTCCGACTGCGAGCAGGACCGTGTTGATTTTCTGCTGGATGAACTCAAGCGACATCACGATGGCAGCCGCCATGACGGTTGCAGTGGTTGCAAGGAGCGGGGCGAGCACGGTGACGGAAATTGACACGATGGAAATCGTCTCTGCAAGAAGTGTCTGGATATAGTCGTCAAGCTTGTATATCGAGAGAGTCTGCGAGCGGATCATCTTTGCAGATTTTGCGGCACTCTTCTGGTCTATTTCGGTAAAGCCCGCGATCCTTCTGAGTATTTGCACCATCCTGCGCGAGGGTGCAAGCTGCGGAAGGGTCTTTTCCATCGTGGTGCGGATCGAAGCTTTCGTGTTGTCAAGCTTTTCCTTTAGCGCCCTTATGATTTTCACGGTCGCGTGCCCGCCAAACCCGTGCCGCTCGTAGTCATTCACGACATCGCCAAGTATGCTTTCCATCGAGCGGTTCAATGAGAGGTAACTTGCAAAAATCTGCAGGAGATGGGGGATATCACGCTCCGTCTCATCCATCTCAAGCCACACCTGCTCATTCCTTTTTGCATAGAGGAATGCGAGGAGTTCGATTGCAAGAAATATCCCGAAAAGGCCAAGCCAGACGACGAATACCGATTCAAGCGAATACTCCCTTGCAACCCCTGCAGGGGTCTCCATGTTGATTGAAAGTATGTGCATCCCCGGAAATATGAAGAATATCACTGCAAGGCCGAAAGCCAGCTCGTACCAAAGGGCGGGGATTTCGCTAAATCGCGGGCTTGTGGAAACTTCTATCGTGCTGACCTGTATCCTGTTGGTCGCAAAGTTCATGGACATGAAAAGGAGCATGCTCGGGAAAAAGACCACATAAATGAATATGAGCAGCGGCACGTTCGTGAGCTGGGGCAAAAATATCGTGATGAGCGGGAGGAGTATGAGCGACATCATCGGGACGAGCACCCCGACTGAAATGAGTGTTTTTGTCTGGTTGGAAAGGTTTTCGGTTGCCCTCTTGCCCGAATCATAGTAGCTAAGTATCACTGTTTCAATCACTTCATCGATTATTGCCGCCCTCTCAGAGGCCTGCGTCTCTATTGCAGTCTGGAGGAGGGTGAGGCCTTTTACGAATTCAGGGTTTATCCTGAGCCATATGGGGATATAGTGGCCGAATGCCTCCCCAAGCGTCATGTATTCTTTGGAAGCTATTTTTTCCACAATGTCACGCAGCTGCTTGCCGAGCGTGCCGCTTACGTTTTGTGATGAGAAGGAGATCGCAGCTTCCATGCTTGTATTGAGCGAGATGTAGTTTGAAATTTCAAGCAGGGCCTGCAGCATCTCCTCGCGGAAAGCCACAACCCGCTGGCTGTACTCGATGCTCACTGCCCATACAATGGAGCCCAAAGAAAGGATCACGCCTATAAATGCAAACATATAAGGGAGCAGCGGCAGGGGCAGTAAGAGCAGCGCGAGTGCTGATGCTGCAATCATGCATATCAGGCTGCCGGATGCCACTTCAGAAGAGCTGTAGGGAAATTCGACAAGCTCGAATTTTTCGTCCCAATTGTCGATCGGCGGCACCAGAGGGAACTTTCTGCCAAGCTCATAGACAAAGCCAAAGTACATCCCATCAGCCGCCCTGCTGTTGCTGCAAAAGCGCGCTTACCCTTTTTGTGAACTCTGACTGGAACTTTTCAATGTTATCCGCCTTTTCCAGCGGGTTAATCTCTTCAAAAAGGGCAGTGAATACCATGTTTGCCTTGGAAGTATATTCCGCCTCAAGGCGCGAGTCGTTATCTCCAATGAGGCGCAGGTACTCGTTTTTTGCCCAGCCGCGCAAAAAGATGTCGCGCAGGGCGGCATCGTAATTCCTGTAGCCGCGCGTCTTTGATATTATCTCATTTATCAGCACTGACTTGCCTTTAAGGAGGATGTCTGTTGCTTTGAGTGCATCTGTCTTTGGATCGTATACCAAAAGGTCCTGGAATACCGGCTCGTCATTCCATTCCTTGAGCACTTCGGTGACCTGTGTCACCCTCCTGTCACGGTGCAGGCCGCTTGGCGATTTTATCTGCTTGATAATCACAATGAGGTCAGTTACCTTGAACGAGCCCTTTGGCACGTTTAAGTCGTTGACCAGCCGGTCATAGACGCCGTAAGGGTTGTCTGCATGGATCGTCCCTGCAACGCTCATTGACATTGCACCGACCCTCATTGCCTCATATAGTATTTTTGCCTCCTCCGACCTCACTTCACCGAGCACCAGGCACGAGTCTCCAAGGCGCAGGGATGTACGCAGACCATGCTCGAAGGAAATCTCAAGCCCTTCAGCCATGAGCGCCGACCTCACCTTGAGAGAGAGGAGATCCAGGCCCAGGCTCTTGTACTTGTCAACCGGCAGCTCCTGCGTGTCCTCAATTGTGATTATCCTGTATTTGGGCAATATCTCAAGGATCAGTGCCCCCAAAAGCGAGGTCTTTCCTGAGCCGCGCGGCCCTGCCACGAGGAATGTCCTTCCGTGCGATATTGCAAATGACATAAGGCCTGAAAACAGGTCGTTGAGGGTTTTGTTTTTCTGGAACAAAACCAGGGTCCACGGGTTTTCCCTGTGCTTTCTTATGCTATAGCCAATGCCGTGAACTGAAAACGGGGGCGTCACGGCTTCCACCCTTGCCCGCTGGTTGTCGACAAACAGCTCTCCGTCAAGCTGCGGCTGCGCCTTGTTGAGGGGCCTTCCGGACTCGAGCTTGAGGCGGGTTGCAAGGTATTCAAGGAAATCTATCGAGGGGTAAATGTTTGTCTGGCACTCCTGGAATTCGTCATGCACCACAATAAAGGGCGTCTGGAATTCCGGCGGGTTGATGTTTATTTCCTGTATGTGCGGGTCTAGCAGGAGGTAGTTGAGGATGCCGAGCTTTTTTATCCACGTGTTGAGGAGCGGGTCGGAAAAGTCCCTCTGCTCATATTTCTTGTAGAGCTCCTTGAGCTCGTCATAGTTCCTCTCGAACTGCGGCGTTTTTATGACATAAGTGGGCCTGATCTGGTTTTCAATGGAAACAATCTCGACATTTGCATCCTTGACCTGATATGAGCCCAGCACTTTGCCTTCAACCGGCTTTATGAGGACATCGACAAAAAAAGGGTACATCACGAACTGCTTTTCCCTGATGTAGTGCTGCTTTGTGAAAAGCTTGCTTTTGTATATGACAAGGTCAAGGTCCGCCGTCGGCTTGACGCATAATCTGCACTGGGCAAAGTTAATGTCACTTAGGCCATCGCAGTTCTCGCAGTCCTTTTCCTTGTACTTCACCCGCCCTTCCCCTCCCTTGCATTCATGCCCTCAAGCCTGTTTATCCTGCGCTCGGCATCATTTGCTATTTCCGCCATGTCCATAAACAGGTTCTTGAAATTATAGGTGCGCGACTCGCCTTCAATGCGCTCTATCTCCCCGACCCTGTCGGCAAGGAGCTTTGAACTGTCAAGGGGGGCAAGGCCCCTTAGGGAATTGTTATAGCTGTTTATGCTTTTTTCAATCTCGGAGAGGAGCACTGAGCTGAGCGAGAACCTTGTGGATAAAAGCCGTGTCTTCTTTTCAATGTCCGAAAGCCTCCGTAGCCCCTGGGCAGAATACCCTTCAGTTTCTGCATGCGAAAGCAGGCGCGAAACCCTTTCGGTCTTTGAACTGAGCATGTTCACCTGCGCCTGTATGAAGCGCAGCTCCTCAAGGGGCTCTGTGTCATCCTGGCCTTTGAGGACCACAAAAGCGTCAAGATTTCCATCAAATGTCTTTGCAAATTCCTTTTTTTTGCCCTGAGCCATTTTTTTCCCCCAAAGGCTAATGCATCCCGAAAAGATTCTTTATGGCACCTGCAAAGGATGAAAACACGCCTTTTTGCCCGCCGCCTGCAGCAGGCCTCGCTGCGGCCTGCTCAGTTTGGGGATAAATGGCATCGGAGCGGGATTTTTTTTCAAGCAGATCCACCCGCTCCCCAAGCCGCTCCATGAGGTCAGTGAGTGACTTGAGTGTCTTTTTGGTCTCTGCAACCCCCTGCTGGCTGTAGAGGGCCCCGAGGGAATCGACCTTGTTTGCAAGGCTTTCGAGCTGCGATTTTGAAGCCTTTGTGGCAAAAATTGCCGCAAGCTCGTCATTTTTCTCCTTTAGCTCGCGCAGCGTGACAAGGTAATTGTTGATCTGCGTTTCCATGCTGTCAAGGCTGCTCTGCACTGCATTGAGGCGCTCGATCGCATCGGTGGCTTCCGCGAGGGGGACGCCTACCGACACAGTGTTCTCAAGGCTTGAGAGCTGGGAATTGAATTTTTCGAGCTCACCAAGAAGGTGCCTTGTGCGCTCAGCCTGCTTGGAGCCGCTCTCTGCATTCTGGGGGGTGAACTTTGCTATCAGCTCGTTCAGGCCCGCCTTCAGGTCGTTTATCTGGTTTGGCCGCGGCATAAGAATCACTCAATAATGGGTGTAAGTAGTATAAATTGGTTTCATAGCGGCCGGCCCTGCATAATGGCAAAATGGCAAAATAACTGCAAGTGCAAAAAAGGAAATCCGGGGGCAAAAAAGCCCCTGAAAAAAGGATAAAATTCCACTATTGCTTTTTTTCAAGTATCTCAAGGCCGGGGAGCGGGTCGCCTGAAAGGTATTCAAGCAGCGCTTTCCCTGCAAGTGACACGTGCGAGAAGTCCTGCGGCACAAGGCCAAATGATGTGAGGGCGCGCTCTGTGTCCCCGCCGCCTATTATTGAAAAGCAGCGGTGGAAGGCAATTGCCTCAAGGATCTTTTTTGTGCCGATGGAAAACCTTGTCTTCTCATAAACCCCCATGGGGCCATTGAACACCACAACTTCAGAAGCGCGTATTTTCTTTTTGAATACTTCAGTTGTCTCGCGCCCGATGTCCATCGTGCTGAATTCCGAAGGAAGCTCCTGCGCCTTGATTTCCCTGCGCTTTGAATGGGCGCCATTGGGGATTTCCAGTGCAAGGTCTTGGGGCAGTATTATCTTTGAGCCGTGCTTTTCAAGGATCTTTTTTGCCTGCGGCAGCATCCTGCCAAAGCCTTTTTCCTCAAAGAACTTTTCCTTGCGGCCAAAATCCGTTCCTTTCGCCTTGAGGAACAGCTCGCCAAAAAGCCCGCCAATGCATGCCTCATTGCACATGCCATTTTCAAGCATCCCGTCAAGTATCTTCACCGAATCGGTGAGCTTTGAGCCGCCGAGCACAACGAGCCTGCCTTTCTTTGCAGGGCCTGCAAGCTTTGAGAGTGCATCCATCTCGCGCCCAAGCACCGGCCCCACGACACAGGGCATGTATGGCTGAAAACCCACAACGCTTGCATGGCTGCGGTGGCACACGCTCAGTGCATCCTGCACAAACAGCCCCCCCAACGGGCCGAGTTTTGCAATGAATTCATCCTTTGAGTGCGCCTTTGCGGTTTTGTCCTCCTGCTCCTCCTTTTGGAACCTTGTGTTGTCGAGCAGTATGATCTCTCCATCCTTCATCCCTTTTATCGCGCCGGCATAATCCTCATCCCATTTCACGAACTTTACTCCCTTCCCCGTGAATTTTTTTATGAAATCGGCATGCCTTTTGAGCTCGATGAATTCATCCTCTCCCGGCCTTCCCTGATGGGATAGCACGACAACCCTTGCGCCCTCTTCGCTCAGGGCATAAACCGACTTTGAGTGTTCACGCAGCCTTGATGAGAGGACAACGCGCCCCTCAACAACCGAGCTGTTGAGGTCTGCGCGCAAAAAAACAGTTTTTCCCTCAAGCTTGTAGTCGAACGCGCTTTTGTACTGCATCCAAAATCCCTATCCCACCTCTCAGGGGATCACCAGCCCTGAAGGTAAAATGAGAATGTGGGGCGGAGTATTTATAATTAACTTGGCGAAAATTTTGCAATTGTGCATGTGAACAGCAAGGCATTTATTGGAGGGGAAAACATGAAAAGCAACCGTTTCGTCGGTTGGGTGCGATAGGCCATACTGCGTATGGACTTGGCTCGCCCGAGCTCGCAGTTTAAGAGCAACCGTTTCGTCGGTTGGGTGCGACGCACTGCCTCNNCGCATTTAAGCAACAGTTTGGGGCTGTTTGTGCAAACTTGGGTTGGCGGAATCCTCTTCGGGAGGATGGGTGCGACAGTTGCCTTATTTGCTATTCGGGTAAGCCTTTATTTCAGTTGAAATTTGGATATGGATTTTGGAATGGGGAGGCCCTGTAGAAATGATCCTTTAGCTTTCAAATTTCCCTGTACTTTGCAAACAGCTCTGAAAAGTTCTGCGGCTCGAAAAGCCAGCTGAACTTTTTGGTGTTTGCAGTCCCTTCAGTGTAGAGGGGCCTTCTTGAAAGCCCGAGTTCGGGAAATATTTTTGGCGCAATGAGCTTTACGTGCGGGATATCGCTGTATTTTTTATTGGGCACAAAGCCGTGGTGCGTCTCAAAGTACTGCGCCCCGCCCATTTTTTCTATCGGCTTGTAATCCGATTCAAATCCGGGAAAGACCCAGTTTGCCATCACCAAAGGCTCCCTCTCGGACGGGTTTACGGTAACATGGGCAAATCCCGGGAGCATTAAGCACTTGTCTCCCCTGCGCGCATCAAACACCAGGAATTCCTCGCCGTTTTGCAATAAATAGTGCGCATGCCCGTGCAATACCTCATAAACTTCAGGAAACCACGTGTCGGTTCCAGCGACTTTAGGGTGGTAGTGGCCAAAAGTCTTGTTGTACTCCCCTCCCACATTGAACGGGGGCAAAACAGTTATATCGTATCGTAAATTGCTTTTGTCAATTTTTGCAGCATCCTTTTTGAGGTGGATGTTGCGGTACATGTAATAAAATTCGGGCGGGGCCTCCACTGCAGGGTTTTTCAGGACCGCTTCCATTCTCTCCCGAGTGCGGGCATCAGCTTTCGCATTTTCAACCCCGCGCCCGAACAATAACTTGTACTCAGCATCAAGCTTTAGCGGCAGGCCGCTACTTTTGGACAGGTCAATGAGTGGCATAAATGAGTTGGTGCGGATGGGAATATATACGTAACCCCAAACATTTTGCCAAAAAGAAACATTATTTGCCGCATTTATAATTTAATCCCTGTTTTTTCATTATAAGCGTAATTATATGGCATGCCTCCTGTGGAGGCAGCCGTCGCTTCCAGCCGAAACGGTTGCTTGAATGCGNNCCCAACCGACGAAACGGTTGCTTCACATCTTCAGGGTCTTTATCACATCCACTATGCGCTGCGAGTAGCCCATCTCGTTGTCATACCATGCGACTACCTGCACTAAATTCCCGCCTATTACTTTCGTGAGCTTTGAATCAAAGACGCTCGAATGCTTGTTTCCTATGATGTCAGAAGATACCAGCGGGTCCTCGCTGTACTCCAGTATCCCTTTCAGGCTGCCCTCCGATGCCTTTTTCATTTCAGCATTTATTTCCTCAGCGCTGGTTGCCTTCTCGACCTCTGCAGTGACATCTATAAGAGAGCCCACAGGGACAGGGACGCGAATGGCTTTCCCGTCTATTTTGCCTTTAAGGCCAGGGATCACTTTTGCCGCAGCTTCGCTCGCGCCCGTTTTTGTGGGGATGATGTTGAGCGCTGCAGAGCGCGCCCTGCGCGGGTCATCATGCGTGCCGTCGACAAGGTTCTGGTCGGAAGTGTAGGCATGTATTGTTGTCATGAAGCCCCTTTTGATCTTGAACTTGTCATTGAGCACCTTGAGCACCGGCATGAGGCAATTAGTGGTGCATGAGGCGTTGTCAATCACGTCAGCTGACTTGCCGAGATTGCCAGTGTTCACCCCAAGCACATAGCTTTCTATGTCGCCTTTTGCGGGGGCGGAAATTATCACTTTTGCCGCGCCTGCCCGAATGTGGCCGCCGGCATCGTCCTTGCCGCGAAACACCCCCGTGCTCTCAATCACGACATCCACCCTGAGCTCTTTCCACGGCAGCTTTTCGGGCTTGTCCCTAACTGAGATCACTTTCACTCTTTTGCCCGCGGCGATAAGGGTATCGCCGTCAGATCTGATCTCGCCGTCAAATTTCCCGTAAACCGAATCATATTTGAGCAGGTGCTTTGCGCTCTCAATTCCCTGCGGGTGGTTGATTACCCATTCAATGTTCTTTTCACCTATGCCGCAGCGCAGCACCAGCCTTCCGATCCTTCCAAAACCGTTTATTGCAACTCTCACCAAACGAGCACCCCCTAAAGTGTATACTGATTAGGCAATGGGAGAATTTAAAGTTTATTGGGCTGGCAGCTCTGCGGGAAAAGTCCTGAAGGCCGCCATGCCAAAGAGCCGTGCCTGCAATATAAGGCCTTTTTTTAAGGATTTGTATATGCCGGAAGAGGA
This sequence comes from Candidatus Iainarchaeum sp., assembly GCA_013331625.1. Lineage (GTDB taxonomy): Archaea > Iainarchaeota > Iainarchaeia > Iainarchaeales > Iainarchaeaceae > UBA10205 > UBA10205 sp10205u. The sequence goes on from DUGC01000004.1 coordinate 10,185, forward strand.
AGTTGTATTATTTACCAACATTACTAACAGCACTAACTTGGTTAATATGGTTAAAACCAACTTCAGCGGCCCCATCCGAAATGAGGTGCACTTAAAACCCCTTTGTCCAATGCCCGGCCCATAATCCGCAAAATATATGGCTCGGGAAATGGCAATAAGGATTCACCCCCACGCCCTGAATTACTCCACTGGCACCATTTGCTTTATTAATAGAAAAAAGCATTGGATTGCAGTGAAAAGGATGCTTGATGTCATTTCGATAGGCGCTGCAACCGAGGACGTTTTTGTCCATGTCCCGAAGGAGAATTTTGGCTCAAAGGGGTGCGTGTTCCTGCCCGGCACAAAGGTTGAGATTTCTGGAATGGAATATTCAACCGGCGGCGGGGCAACCAACAGCGCAGTGGCATTTGCGCGCCTTGGCCTGTGGGCCGGGGCTGTATGCGCTTTGGGAAGGGATGATGCTGCAAAAAACATCCTCGCGCAGCTGCGATCAGAGAAGGTTGACTGCAGCAGGGTTGCGGGATTTCCGGCAACCAACACGGCATATTCCGTGATCCTTACAGGGTTTGGCAGGGACAGGATTGTGCTCTTTTACCGCGGCTCTACAGGGCAGTTGGGGAAAATGAAAATAAACTGGGGGAAACTCAGGGCAAATTGGCTCTACATCACTTCCCTGCACTCATCCCCGCGGCTGCTGCAGAAAATTGCCCGGCACGCAAGGGAAAACCGGATTAAAGTCGCATTCAATCCCGGAAAAAAAGAGCTTGAACTGGGGGCCGGCGGGATTGGAAGGATATTTGGCAAAATCGGCGTGCTTTTGCTAAACAGCGGGGAAGCGATGAAGCTCACGGGCTCGGCGGATGTTCACAGGAACCTTGAAAAGCTTTCGGGCCTTGCAGATGTTGTTGCAATAACGCAAGGCAGGCACGGCGCGCATGTAACTGACGGGAAATCGGTTTATTCAATGCGGCCCTTTGATGTGCCGGTTGCAGACGCCACAGGCGCGGGGGATGCATTCGGCTCGGCATTTAGTGCGGCAATAATGAAGGGGAAAAAAATCGATGAGGCGCTGAAATGGGGGACCGCGAACGCAAGCTCGGTGGTGATGCACCTTGGCACGAAGAACATACTTTTGACGCAGCCACAGATAAAAAGATTCATTGAAAAATATGGGCGGAAGGAAAACAAAGTGGCAGTGCAAAAACTCTGATGGGCATTAATGATTCCCTGCAATAAGACCCCGGGGATTCATTCGCGGAACTGCTCGTAAGTTGCGCTGTTGAACTTGTAGAGGAGCCCTTTTATCCTGCGGCCATTATAGGAATATTTTGCAAGGACCTCTGATTTGCTGCCGACAAAATCATTGAAGGGCAGGCCCTGCACGGGGTCCAGGAATATGAAATTCCCCTTAAAACCAGCGAGGACAAGTGCATGTGTGCTCGCATCATCGAGCTCGGCAATGACACAGGATGCATCCTCACCTCCAAGGCAATTGAGCAGCGAGCAGAGGAATATGGCCTTGTCCTCATCATCTGCAACCTTGTGCGAGATTATCTCTTTTGGCGTCAGCCAGAATGATATCCCGATGTCAATATCTGCATTCGCTATCTCATCGCTCACATACCGGTATGCCCGCTCAGCTGCCTGCAGGAAATCTGTGGCATAGGAATAATTCGCAGGGCTCAGTGAGAGTGCAATCGATTGTACGGTAAGGTCGTCTTTTGACACAAGCGCCTTGATGGCCCCGACCGTCTTCTCTTCCTTTTCATTTATGACGGGGGCATAACGCGAAAGTATCGCCTTGTAAAGCCTCAGGGTTGCATCAAGGCTTGTGCCAGGCTGCGGGCATTTGCCTGCATCAAGCGGCTCAAAGGCAGGCTGCATGCCATGTATTTCCCCGCGCAATTGGGCATTCTCCGCCACAAGGCCCTTTGGGGAAGCCAAAGAGAGAAGCCTTGACTTGACCAAGTCGAGCTGGCCTGACAGGTCGCTTCGCAGCCGCGGGTTTACTTCGCGCGAAATGTGCTGCTCAAGAGCGCTTATGCTCCTGAGGATTTCCTTTTCTGCAATTGTCCTCTTGAGCCTGCTGCCTGTGCCAAACACCATACTCTACATAATCCAGCCCTGAAAACCTCTATAAACCTTTGCAAAAAGCAATAAAAAATGCTACATAAAAAATCGCCAGCCTAAATCCCCCTAAACACGCTTTTTGGCAAAAAAACGGCCAAAGTGCATTGATGCCTTGAAAAAATCAAGAAAATTTTTATAGAGAGGAGCGCTTGTATTAGTGATGTTAAAGGCAAGAGGGCAGGCTTCAGTCGAGTACCTTGTAATCACGGCATTCATGCTCATTGTCGCCGCGGTGATATTCGTCTTTGCGCTCTTCTCGTTTAGCGAAAACGCAAATATTGCAAAGGCCGAAAATTCAGTCACGCAGATCGTGAACTATGCAAACCTTGTAGGTTCGCTCGGGAACGGGAGCAGGGCCTATTTCACGGTTGATTTCCCCGACAATGTAAAATCCGTGGAAATCCGCAATAGGGCGGTTAACATGGTGATATCATCGGCCACGGGGGATTCTGATGTGTTCAGCTATTCAAAGCTCAATCTTACCCCCGTGGCATTGGAAGCCAGCGCCGGGCAGAAATCCCTGACCGCGGCTTTTATTGACGGAAATGTGGTGGTGGCTGAAGTTGGATAGGGGGCAGGTCAGTGTCGAGGCAATGATCGTGAGCGTGATAGTATGCATCACATTCATCCTTGTTGTAATGCAGGTCAACTGGAGGAGCCAGCAGGCCGGTGAGCTTGAGCTCTCGAGGCTGCAGGAAAAGGACTGTTACCGGCTGGCATCCGCAATCACGTCTGCACAAAGCGGGGGGGATAGCATGGAGATAACAATTGAGCTTCACTCGGATGCAAATATTTCGGGCAACAGCATCACACTGGCAAATCATTATTGCTATTTTGCAGGAAGGCCGCTTGGCGAGGCGCAACTGGAAGCCGGAAAAGTCACCGTGAGGGTCACTCCCGGCTCTGCAGGTGTCTACAATGGATAGGGGCGGCCAGGCAGTGGTGTTCGATTTTGCGCTGGCATTCATGCTCTTTGTCATAGCGTGGGTCTTTGTAAGCACACAAACTGATGCAAAGATAGCCGACGCACAGAATACAGGGAATATTGAATCGATGAGGATCAGGGCTGAGTACATTGCAAATTCCCTTGTTGAAAATGCTGGCTCCCCGCCTGACTGGGAGAGCCGCAGCGCCGCCGACGTGAACAGCATAGGCCTGGCTTTCGGCGGCAGGGAGCTTGATGAGGAAAAGCTCGCGGCATTCGCAAATTTTTCCGGTTACGATGACCTGCGCTCAAAACTGGGCACTGAAGGGCTTGATTTCTATTTTGAGTTCCACGGCGCGCAGGATTTCACTGCAGGCCTGCTGCCTGCAGGGGACGCAACGAAAGTAAGCATCAAAAGGATCGTGGCTTACAGGGGGGAATTGGGTGTCGCAACGCTTACGCTCTACAGGCTTGAGTGAGAGGGCATTTGGTTCCCGATACGGGCAGAACGGATACGCGTTCTCGGTAGATGCTGCAGTCGCCATCGCGCTACTGGCATCTGCGCTTTTCCTTTTCTCAGGCCTTGAAAAAGGGTCCTTCGTGAGTTCGCTTCAGGGGACAACGGTTGTTCAGGATACGCTCTATTCGCTCGAGAAGACAGGATATATTATAGGCACTATTGACACCAATTCCCCCACGCAGTCAGCGCTGCTCATACGCCAAAAGGCCCTTGAGGGGCTCGGAAGCGGGTTTGATGCCAATGTGACAGTGACATCCTACACGATTGATGCTGATGAATGCGCGCAGCAAAAGACTTTCAGCTCGTGCTTCCCTGATTCAAACCGCGTGAGCGGCAGTGCAGGTGGCGGATCTAACCCTTCCGATGTCTATGTTTCTGGCAGGAAATACTTTTTGCGAAGGCAGCCGCCGGGGGATTGCAATATTTCATACATGGCCTTTTCCGCCCCCCAGCCGCAGATAAGTGAATGGGTGCCGCCTTTGGGCCAGGCGGGTTTTGGCGGCGCATATTTTGCGGCCGAGGATGTGAACGTCACATTCGATGTCAATGTAACCCCTGACAATGCGGTATATTGTGACCAGAATGTCACGATTGGCCTTAGCATATCAATCCCTGAGGATGTGAGGAAGGCAATTGACCTCATGCTGGTAATTGACAGGAGCGGCTCGATGAGCTGGAGCGGGGAGGTAGGGGTCACGGCGGCAAGCAGGGTGTATACGGAAGGCGATTATGTCTACCTTGCGGATTCATCTTCAGGCGTTCGCAGCATAAGCGTCTCAAACCCCCTCATCCCCGCACTTGTGGACCGCGAAGATCCCGGAACCGTGGTCGATGTTGACGGTGACGGGGGAAATTACATATTCGCCCTTGACAACTATTCGCAAGACCAGCTGTTTGCAATAAACAAGTCCAATCCGGCGGCAATGTCGCAGGCGGGTTCGATGTCCTTTGACTCTGTCGTCAGTATCGATGTAAACGGGCCTTATGCATACGTTTCCGGGGAGGGGTATGGCAGGAGTGATTCCGGCCTCATTATAGTAGACATCAGCAATCCGTCTTCAATGGTGCTGCGGGGCACCGTCAATACATCTGACCCGAGGGGGCTGTTTGTCGGGCAGGACAATTATGTTTATCTTGCGGATGGTGCATCGGGCCTGCGGATAATCAATGTTGCAAATAAGATTTCCCCCCAGCTCACCGGCACACAGAATACGGCAGGAACTGCGCGCGATGTGTATGTATCCGGAAATTATGCATACGTGGCAGATTCGCTAAACGGCTTAGTGGTCGTGAATGTGGCAAATAAGGCCAACCCCTCAATAGCCGACACGTACAATACGCCGGGCGAAGCATATGCGGTGAAAGTGGTTGGCAACTATGCATATGTTGCGGATAATACAAGCCTGCAGATCCTCGATGTTTCCAATCCGGGCGCGGTGTCTTTTGTCAAGAGCTATGCCACGCCCTATTATTACAGGGATGTCGAGATTTCCGGAAATTATGCATACCTTGCGACACAATCGTCGTATTTCATTACACTGGACCTGGCAGACGGCCCAAGGGTTGACAATGCGAAGACTGCCGCAAAAGAGTTTGTTGACTTCAACGGCTGGCAGTCCCCCCCTGATAAGCTCGGCCTTTCTTCTTTCAATACCAGCGCGACCCTCAATCAGCAGCTTACAACAGACCTTGGGTTACTCAAGACAAGGATAGATTCCCTGGTTGCGAGCGGGGGCACAGACATTGCGAGCGGCATAAGTGCGGCAAATACTGAGCTGACGGGCCCGCGCAGCAACCCCAAGGCGATGAGGTTTGAAGTCCTGCTCTCCGATGGCCAGTCCACGGAGGGCGACTCGGAAGCGGCCGCGGCGGATGCTGCCGCCAACAGCACAACAATATTCGCGATTGCATTCGGGGAGGACGCAGACATCGCAGAGCTCACAGCCATTGCAGACACCACGGGCGGGGAGGTGTTCCTTGCAGATGATGCAAATGCCCTGCAGGACGTATTTGCGACAATAGCCCTCAAGGTTGCCGAGCTTGCAAACGATTCAAACGTGAGCGTGCCCCTGTCCCGGGGGATCACGCTCGTTGATGACGGGAACGGCACAGTGGCGGACGGGAACATAATTTTCGACTCGGGCACGATAACCAAAAGCACGCCTTTTTACGCCACGTATACCCTCAATTTCCCCTGCAGTAACATAGATGTGTGCGGCATTGACGCATTTACGTTCCCGGGGCCCGGCACGACCTTTGATTACACTGACTCTGACGGCAACCTCCATATAGTTGATTTCAATGAATCCGTCACGCTGCCATTCAAATCACGGGACCTGCAGGTTGAAATAACTGCCGGCAAGGTCGTCGCAAAAAACAATGTTTCGCTCGATGTCAGGGTGGAGAACATCGGGGGCCTTGATTCCAACGGGACCAGCCTGCGGCTCTACCTCAATGACACTGCAGGGCCTCCGGTTGCATCATACGCAGTTCCGCAGCTTTGCTCGCCACAAACCCCTGCATGCAGCCCCGTCTCAAGCTTTTACCCGTCAATTGACATCGCAAGTGAAGGCGTAATATATGCAATGATCAATGATGATAATGCGATTAGCGAGTGCCCGCTGCACAACATGGCGGCAGTGAACTGCTATGGCGGCCCGCAGTCACAGGTTTATGTCGTGGATTATAGCGTATGGAGGAAATAGGCAATGGGGAGAGGGGTACTTTTTTCGCTCATGGCACTGCTTTTGCTCTCGGCACTTTTCAATATCTATGAGACTGCACTGCGCGGGCAGGTGATGTCGGATGAGGGGCTGCAGGAGGCCGCGGCAATGGCAAAGGTTGCGGACAAGTTTGCAAACGTGAAGAGCAACACCATCATGCTCACCGCAAACAGCGCTGAAAGGGCGGTGGATGTGCGCATACTGCCCTTTGACTACAACCTTGGCAACAACACGGTGTCTTTTTCAACTGAAATCCCTGCAAGGCAGGAAGTGATAGATGATTTTCTGGGCGGCCTGAACTCGCTGAGGATATTTCTTGAGGATACGAATTATTCAAATGAATTCGATTCAATCCACACCGACATAAATACGCTCACGCCAGTGGACTGGGGCGGGACTGACAGGAATGTCTCGTTCATTGCGCTGCCGCAGTGCATGAAATTCTCGATACTTGACCAAAACACCATAACACTAAAGTTTGTGTGCGCCGATTACAATTATCTTTCCATCACAAGGCAGGACATCAACATCTCATTCACGCCGGCAAATTCGTTCGATGCCATTTCCTGCTCTTTTAACTCTTCGCCGTCATGCCCTGACAATGACTTCAATGCCCAAAGCCCCCTCCCTTACATGGAAATTGCCCTGGGCAGCTCCGCATGCCCATCCTGCAGCCTGCCCCAAAGGGCAAGGGGGCATTTTGACCCTGCATATGAAAGCTATGTGAGAATTCGCTGCAGCGATGGCAATTGCAGCCCTGTCGATGTAAACCTCAATGAAGGCATCGCCATCAATTACGGCGGCCCGCGCATCAGGCTGGGGCTCGGGCTGCAGCTTGATTCGGATATCATGGAACTTTTGTTCTCTGACCTCAATTTAGCGGTTTCTGATATTTACTTTGGAATCAGGAGGTGGAGGGATTGAAAGTGCCCTTTGTCCTTGCTGCCATTGCCCTCTGCGGCTGCATCAGCGCAGTGGATGCTCCTCAGGAGAGCTTCCTGCTTGATGTGAGCCCTGCAATAATTGAGCAGGGCGATAGCGTGAATGTGAGCGTGAGGCTTGATGGCATCAAAGCAAAAGAGCTGGCATTGCGGTTCGGGGATGATGAGAGGAAGATCTTGTGCACAGAAAACGCCGCGTGCCATGCATCCTTCACTTTCACTCCCGATGCGGGGGTTTATTCAGTCAAGGCAGCGGCTGTTTTGGGCAATGGAAAAAAAATTGAGCTCTCAAAAAGGGTCGTGGTGGAAAGCAATTCAAGGTCATGTGCGGGCAATATAGCTTTCGGGTCATGCCGGGGGGAACTGTATTGCGATAACGGAAAGCTTGCCAAGGACTGCGAAAAATGCGGCTGCCCTGAGGGGAAATACTGCAGCGCCGGCTCTTGCAGCCCGTATTCCGGGCCGGTCACAATCGCCCTTGCAAAGTATCCAAAAATCGTGCAGTCGGGAAAGCCGTTTGATATGACTGCCGTTCTTGTGCCGCAGGGCCAGACAGGCAGCGGGGCAGAATACGATGTCCAAATTGCATTTTCCGGCAAAAAAACAGTGGCGATGGATTTTAGGGCGCAAAAGGCACTGGACGCCAATATTGAGGTGAAAATCAGCAGGGTGGTCTTGCCTGCGGGAATTTATGATATAGCCATCAGCGCGGCCCCACGTGACGGCAATATGGAATCCATTGCGCATTATTCGGCTTTTGCGGCAATAGAATCGCGCGAGGCTCTCGAGCCCCCGCAGGCACCTGCCAATTTGTCTGCATTTGCCGAAGGGGACGATGTGGTGCTGGAGTGGCAGCAGGCCGAGGGTGCGTGGGAGTATGTGCTCTACAAAAGCAGCGGGGCCAGCGCACAGTACATCTCGTATAAGCGCCTTGAATCTTATCCGCAGGGCAGCTCAACTGCGCTTGTGCAGGGCCTTGAGAAAGGCACCCACTTTTTTGTGGTCAGCGCCAAAGACATGTTTGGCAACGAGAGCAAATACAGCAATATAGCAGGCGTGAGGGTGGGATAGACCGTATCCCTGCTTTTTTTGGCAAAAAGCATGGTTTGGCATGCCGATATTTAGATAAAGAATAAATGCGTTGAGATTAGTGGTTAAAATGAAACTTGCAAACCTCGCAAAAGCAGTGCATGAATTTATTTTTGACGGCAAGGAAAAGAAATTGCAAACGCAGGCAGCGCCGCCAGTGCCACAGAAGGCCATGGCGGAAAATCCGGCCGGGCCACAGATTAGCACGCCGCTGAAAGTGGAGGAACCGCCAGTGCAGAATGCGGCACAGGCACCTAAGGTCGAGGATACTGTTTCCACACTTTTGCACAATACCATGGCAAGGCAGAGGCGCAAAAAAAAGGCATTGGGAAAAATGAAGGCAATAAAGGAAAAGAATGCATTGAAGCGTACTGCAAAACCGGCCAAAGCAGAAGTTAAGGCGGCGAAGCGGGGCAGGGGAAAAAATTATCATTATGTTATAAGGAAGCTAAAGGCCCAGATAGCAAACCTGCAGTCAAAAATTGCGATGAACGCGCAGCCATCGGAGGCTGTAGAGGGCATAAAAGAAATTTACCACGGCATCAAGAGCAGCGTGCGCGATATCGATGCTGATATCAGGGAAGTGAGGGCGCTTGCGGATTTTACCGAGCAGAGCTTTTTGCAGCGCAAGATTGACGAAGCGACATTCCGGCAGAAGATGCAGTCGCTGCGTGAGCGGCTCCATATCCTCAAGCTGCAGAAAAGCGAGATGATGAACAGGCGCGACGAGCTGGCGAGCGCAAAAGACCAGGTGCCGGATGTTTCAGGCCTGAGCCTTGACCAGCTTGCAAAGGCGAAAAGCATGGAGGATATATTCGAGCGCCAGACTGCCGCCCTTGAAAAAATCGCGGGCGCTGCGATGGGCCAGGGCGGAAAACCGTGGCCAGCAGGCATGGCTGAGCCATTGCAGCCGGTTGCAGCAGGAAAGCAACAGGCTTTCGCAAGGCAGGATGCCCAGCCTGCCGCACAAAGCCGGCAGGCAAATGCACCTTCGCCACAGGCTCCGGCCAAGCAGGCCCATATTGAACAGGCAAGGTCGCTTGAGGAAAAATTCAAGGGCGTGCCTGATTCGAAAAAGCTCAGCGCGTTCATCGAGCAGAAAGCCAGCGGCCGCATTGATGAGGCAAAACTTGCAGAGCTCGAGGGCAAAATGGATATGCTCATGCAAAAGTATAATATCCCTGAACAGGAGATCGAGGCAAGGCTTAGCGGCACTTCGACGGGTGATGCCCTTGACTCGGTCAGCAAGCTGGTTACCCTGCTTGAGCTGGAGAGGCGGGNNGAAAACTCAAAGAGCCCGAGCGCATAGAGACCGCAATGAGGTTCACAGAACCCATCAAGGAAACGGCGCAGCTCATGGGGATCGCAACGGAAATCAAAAAGCACAGGCTTGTCACGGATTTTGACAAGGTCGTGGTGCTCATAGCGCAAAAAGGGCGCATTACTTTCAGGGAGATTTCAAGGCAGCTTGCAATCCCCTATCCAAAGGTCGAGGAGTGCTGCAGGCTCCTCAAGGATGAGGGGCAGATCGACATTTTCTACCCGACATTCGGGGAAGTCGCGGCGCAGATCCCGGACTACAATGAAAAAACCGAACTTGAAAAATTGAAGCCAAAAGATACGAAAAAAGGGGGGCAGCCGGGTGTCTGACAAGCTACTCAAGGAATATGACATTGAATTTGAGGGCATAAGCCTTCCGGTAAAGATTGTATACCAGCAGGGCGAGTATGTGCGCAGCTATCTGCTCGACATCCCCGAGTACGGGCAGGGCACAAAGGCGCTGCTCGAAAACCTCAAGCATGAGATAATAATGGATGCGGGCATCAAGGCAGAAAAATTCCTCGACCCCAAGTTCATCGATTACCTCAAGGCGCAGTTCCGCCTGAAGGCTGAAGGGATACTCAAAAAAGAGCTTGTGCAGCTTGATGAGTACACGAAGGATTCGCTCACCGCAATTTTGCTAAACGAGATGCTGGGCCTTGGCAAGATAGAGTTTTTGCTCGCGGACGGGAACCTTGAGGAGATTGTTGTGAATGCCGCAGTTGAGCCTGTGTGGGTTTACCACAAGGAATTTGCATGGCTCAAGACCAATGTGATGCTTGACAGCGAGGAGCAGATACAAAACTATGCAAACATCATTGCGCGCCACGGGGGAAAGCAGATCACCATCCTCACCCCGCTGCTCGACACCCACCTTGTCACTGGCGATAGGGCAAACGCAACGCTTTTCCCCATAAGCGGCAAGGGCAACACCATTACTATCAGGCGCTTTAGGCGCGACCCGTGGACAGTGACCGACCTTATAAGGAACCGCACCACAACAAGCGATGTGATGGCCCTGATCTGGCTTTGCATACAGTACGAGCTCAACATGATCCTTTCGGGGGGAACTGCAAGCGGCAAGACAAGCTTTATGAATATCTGCCTTCCGTTCATGCAGCCAAACCACCGCATAATCACTATTGAAGACAGCGTTGCGGGGGAAAGCGAAATAATTTACGAGAAGGATGGACATATTGCCAGATCGACCGTGGGAAGCCTCATTGACTCAATTATTGAGGATGACTCGATCAAGGATTGCTCGGCGGAAAATGATGAAGGGATAAGGATTGCCAGCATGTCAAAGGACGGAGAAGTCGAATGGCGCGAGCCAAGCAGTTTTATCAGGCACTGGGTAAAAAAGGACATGCTTAAAATAACGCTAAAGAGCGGCCGCACGATAGAGGTGACGCCTGACCACAGCCTTTTCACGCTTGGAGAGGACGGCAAGATTGCACAAACAAGCGGGAAAGCCATCAAAGAAGGGTCATGGATAGCCACTCCGAGAAAAATGGAATGGGCTGGAGAAAAAGTCATGTTCGACATGCATGAGCACCTGAAATCGTTTGAGGGTTGTTTCATCAAAAGCCTGGAAATAACGCCATTGATTTCGCAGAGCATGAAAGAGCTCAGGCAGTATTACCCAAAGCCAACTTTGCATGCAAACATGAGAAGAGGAATAGCTCCGGTCAAAATGGCACTGCAGCTCCAAAAGCAGCCTGAGCAGGGATGGATACAATCCAGACAGGGAACACAGATTCCGATGGAAATTGAAGTGGACAACGATCTTGCATGCCTTGCAGGGCTCTGGCTTGCAGATGGGGCATATGATAAAAACAGCATCATTATTTCGGTCGTGGAGCCGGAAGCCAGAAAGATCGTGGAGAATGCAGCCAAGCGGTTTGGAATTTCACCTAAAATGCACTCAGATGGAATCAGCCTCATGCTGAACTCAAAGCCGCTCAAAATGCTCTTTGAAAATGTGCTTGAATTGAAAGGGGATGCTTATACAAAGAAAGTGCCGTCATGGGCATTCCGTCTTGAAAAGAATCTTGCTGCCGCGTTGGTCTGCGGTTATTTCTCCGGCGATGGATGGGTCAGGGAAAATGACATTGCGGTGTGCTCATGCTCAAAGCAGCTTCTTTTGGATATGCAAACGCTGCTCTTGCGCTTTGGCATCCCTTTCAGGATTAGCTGGAAAATGCGTAAAGACAAGACCTATGAAGCAAGGGTTTCAGGGGCACAGTTCCTAAAAGTATTCATCTCAGAAATAGGCTTTGTTGTGAATAAGAAGACAGAGGCGGCAAAAAAGTGGCTGACTGCGGCAAGCCATGACGTTTCGGATGTCATTCCATTGCCAAAGAAATACTATAATATGGTAAGGCTTGCGCGAAAATCCGAAGTCGGCACGACACTGACCTACAAGAGCTGGAAGTCGTGGAAATACAACGAAATGAACATTGGCAGGAACACCCTGCAAAGGATTGTGAGGCAACATGGAGAAAAACTGCCAAACGAACTTCAGGAACTTGCATTCAACGATGTTTTCTGGGACCCTGTGATAAATATTGAGAGAAGGCATTTTGAAGGGTTTGTTTATGATTTCAGCGTGCCCGGAAATGAGAGCTTTGTATGCGGCAATGTGGTCTGCCATAATACCCGCGAACTTATTTTGCCAGAATTTTTGCACTGGGTCCCGATGACTACAAGGGAGCCTAATGCGGAAGGGAAGGGAGGGGTATGCCTCTATCCTGGAAATTGGATTGCATTAGGCAACGGTGAGCTCAGGGAGATTTCTGAATATGCGGAAGAAAAGCTGAAAGCTGGTGAAAAATTCAGGCCTGAAAGCAACCTGACCTGCGTTCTTGGGGAGGATTCAGTCCTTGCAGGCGACCCGGAAAAAATGATTTATAATGCCGAAAAAATAGCCACAGTTTCAAAAGTCACTGAACGGGAATTTATTTGCACCATAAAATGCGAAAATGGAGAGAGTGTAATTATTACAGAAAATACCAAACTGCCGGTTGTTGGGGAAACTGGAGAAGTAAAACTTCTGATCCCTAAAGAAATAGAAGCAGGAAAATATTATTTGCCAGCCTTCACAAAAATAGGCATCCAAGGCGAGATTCAGGAAATAGATGCCTTAGAATTATTTGGAAATGGCAATTATTATACATCTGATGCTTTTCCAGAACTTGAAGAAATGATCCGGGAGGCGCAGGAAAGAGGAGAAACACTAAATGGTATTGCGGCACAAATAGGCAGTTCACATCAAGCTTTGAGCTGGCTGCGAAAAAACAAAATAGTAAAAATCAGCCTTCTTAGGGAACTATTGAAAAAAACAATGATAACAACCGCTGCACAAATTAACCAAAAAATAGTCGAAATACGCCCTGCATCATGGAGCGCGAAAAAAGTCAAAATACCAAAAAAATGCGACGAGGAGCTTGCCTATCTTGCCGGATTCTTGCAGGCAGAAAAATGGATCGGAAGCAACAGGATGGCGGTTTCACAAAAGAATGAAATACCTTTTTTGGAAGACCTTTTTGGGAAACTTTTCAACGTTAGTGTAAGTAAAAGCATTAGCAAGGCCAAATATGGCAAATACAATAAATATACTGTCCTCTCAAAGCCCGTGGCGCAATTTTTTGCCAAAGTGTTTGGCTTGAGAAAATCAAAGGAATGCAGGGTTTCAAGGATAATACAGCGCTCGCCGGAGAGTGTAATAGCCGCTTTTATATCAGGGTATGTTGATGGCGATGGCAGTGTTAGTGAGAAGAAAATATCTCTTGCAGTAGGGAGAAAAGAGACCGCAATTGAATTCAAATACCTCCTTCACAGGCTTGGGATAAACAGCCGTATTTCAGAGCAACGCAAGGTATTTGAAGTCAACATAAGCGCGCGGGAGGACATCAAAAAAGCGGCGGAAACGTTAAAATTCAGGGTAACCGCCAAAAAAGACGCTGCAGAAAGGATAAATGGCAAGATTTACACCCATAATACAAAAAGAAATATCATCCCGGCAATATTGCTGAGGAACTACCTGAAAGGATTCAACTTGACAACTTCAGAAAAAAAGGCGCACTTTTATCACACGGCCTGCAATAAAACAGGGATGCAAAAAAGCTACATAAAACAGCTTATCAAAGAACAAAAAATAGATGAAAATACTGCACAAAAAATTTCATTGTTTTTGAGAGACGATCTTGAATTCATAAAGATCACAGGAGTTGCAATTGCCCCAAATACATCGGATATACCAACATATGACCTGACTCCTGAAAAATCGACTTATTTTGTCGGGGGGATAAACAATTTCACCCTGATCATGGATACTATGCTCGATCTCCTTGTGAATTCGCTAAGGCAAAGGCCTGACCGGATAATTGTGGGCGAGACAAGGAGGCAGGTTGAGGCGGAAGTGATGTTTGAGGCGATGCACACGGGCCACAGTGTATATACCACGTTCCATGCAAACACTGCGGAGGAAACCATACGCAGGTTCACAAATCCCCCTATCGACATCCCGCCGACAGTGCTCGATTCTGTGCACCTCAATGTAGTGATGTTTCGCAACAGGCGCCTTGGGGTGAGACGGGTCTTGCAGGTTGCAGAATTCATCCCTGAAAAGCGGGGCAATGAGGAGGTCCTTAAGGCAAATACCCTGTTTAGGTGGAAGGCGGCCTCTGACACCATTGAAAAGGACTGCGAGAGCATCAGGCTCTTTGACGAGCTTTCTATGCATACGGGAATGACTTATGATGAGATATACAAAGAGCTCGCGGCCAAGAAAAGGGTGCTTGACTGGCTGGTCAAGTACAATGTGCACAACGTGATGGATGTGGGAAAGGTCATGGCGAGCTATTATCTTGACCCGAAGGATATCATGCTAAAAGTTGACATGGACAGGAGGCCTGATATTGATCAGTGATTTCAAGTTCCCGTTCTGCCCGCTGCCAAGCGGAAAGATCATCAGGTTTGCGGGGCGTTTTCGCGGGATGGGAAGCAAGGTGGCAAGGATAATGCCAAACCTTGCCGAAAAGCTCAGGCAATCAGAGCTTGGGATATCGCCTGAGGACTATGGCGCGGTGACAGTAGTCATGGCCACGGCTTATTTTGTTTTCGGCACATTCGTTGCTTTCGCATTCCTGCAAAAGCTCGCCCCCAAAGAAGCGCTCCTTTTTTCCCCCATCGCAGGGCTTATGCTGAGCGCACTGATAGTTGTGCAGTATGTCGCATTCCCCGCAATTTTGCTCAAAAAAAAGGTGAGGGAAGTTGAGCGCAACCTTGTGTTTGCCCTAAGGACCATACTTGTCGAGATAAAGGCAGGAGTGACATTGTTTGATTCGATAAATATCGTTGCGGAAGGGGACAACGGGCAGGTGAGCAAGGAGCTCAAGAAAGCCGTTGAGAAGATAGAGACAGGGGCGTTCCAGAACGAGGCACTTGACGAGCTTGCGGAAAACAACCCCTCAATACACTTCCGCAGGGCAATCTGGCAGCTTGTGAACGGCCTTAAGGCAGGCTCTGATGTGAGCATAGTGATGCAGGCGCTTGTGGAGGGCCTTACAAGGGAAAAGGAAAATCAGGTGAGGAAATACGGCAATTCCCTCAAGCTCCTCTCGCTCCTTTACATGATGCTGGGGGCCATAATACCGGCGCTTGGGCTGACATTTCTCATAATCCTTTCCACCTTCCCGCAGATAGCCGTGGACGAGACGATGTTTTGGGGGATGCTGGGCTTTATAGTACTAGGGCAGTTCATGTACCTTGGCATAATCAAGTCGAGCAGGCCAACGCTCATTGGTGATTGAATGTACGAGAGGATTTCATCGTTCCTGCCACGGCCGATAATTGACGAGCTGAGAAGGCAGTTCATCTACAACCATATTTACATCGATGAGAGGAAGTTCGCGGGGTTCATGGTGCTCTTCACGCTTCTTTTGTCCGCAGGGGTTTCAGTGATATGCCAGTATGCATTCGGGCTGAATATACTGCTGACATTCATAGCAAGTGCCATAGGGCTTTTTGCAACCGCATACCTGCTCTTGCGCATGAGCTCGGAGTCGAAGGGCAAATTTGTTGATACTATATTGCCCGATGCCCTCCAGCTCATCGCCTCGAACATGAGAAGCGGCCTTACCACTGAAAGGTCGCTTTTCGTTGCGGGAAGGCCGGAGTTCGGGCCGCTCCAGTATGAGCTGCGCAATGCAAGCAAGAGGATCTCTTCAGGGGAGCGCACGGATGTTGCCCTGCACGGCATTGCCCTTGCCATCAATTCCACTGTCCTTGCAAAGACCATGTGGCTCATCTCGCGCGGGATAAAGAGCGGCGGGCAGATCGCCGACCTTTTATTCCAGCTCGCAGATGACTTAAAGAGCCAGCAGGCCCTTGAAGAGGAGACGCGCTCCAACATCTCTATTTATGTCCTGCTCATTCTGTTTTCTGCAGTGTTCGGGGCGCCGGTGCTCTTTGGCATAAGCTCTTTTATTGTGCAGATACTCTCAAAGCAGATGGCAAGCGCCCCGCAAATCGATGTTGATTCCCTGCCAACATCAAGCAATTTATCGACACTAAAGGGGTTTGCAGCCGGATCGAACAGCGCCATCGGCCCCGATTTCATAATGACCTTTTCACTTATCACGCTCTTTTTCACCACAATATTTTCGTGCCTCACAATCGGGGTCATCAACACCGGAAAGGAGATCAACGGGATAAAGTACATGATCCCGCTGCTCATTGTCGCCTACATAGTGTTTTTTGCCATAAGGGCAGTGCTGCAGGTTGTGTTCGGCAACCTCGTGTGAAGGAATACACCGGGCATGCAGGGGTAATTTCCGCATCAGCCAAGGCCTTGAAAAGAGCTGAATCGTAAAACAAAGAAACTGAATTTCCGGCCGGAATTACGCATCCCTAACAAGGACCATTTCACAATAGCCTTCGCCCAAATTGACACCAGCACCAGAACTTACATAAAAAATAACATTATTAATGCCAGGGATGGTGGTAAAAGTTTTTGAAACCCTTGTCCATGCTGAAGGGGAGGACCACGAGCCAGATTCTAAACCCCCGGTGCATCCGGCAGGAGTACTTATAATAGTGGTATTATTACGGCAATTCCACACTACACTGCACAACCCTTTTTTATACACTGAAACAGTATAAGTTTTTCCTATAACCAATGGCCCGCTTGCACCAACTGTGACAGTCTGGCTATAACCAGTCCAATCCTGACTTGCCGCAGGCAATACATGAACGCATTTTGTGCCATTAATACAACCCGAAGATATAATTTCCTTGGAACCGGCTCCGCTAACAACCCAGTCCGAAGCTCCTCTCTCAAAACTCGTGTTCTTGAGCAAACCAACATCTGCACCACTCGCGGCCTGCGTCTCCATATAAGTGTCCACGCTCGTCTTGGCCGAAGTGCCGCCGGAGCTTGAAACCCCGAGGAGCAAAACTACAACGATAGCGGCAACAGCAACAGCTCCGCCGATCAGGATCAGATATTCAAGCGAGCCCTGCGCCCTTTCACCATGGCCGTTCACGGGTTTCATGGAGAAGAATAAGGTGCATCCCCTTAATTAAATTTTCTTTTTCGCAAAATCAATTTTTGGCACTAAAACTTCAGGGATATCTGGAAAATTTTCACGAGACTGCCCCCTTGCATACGGCCTTTGCCGTGCGGATGAAATCCCCGTCGAAATATGAAATGTTGAGGTCGACTGTAACAGCCCCTGTGAGCGGGCCTTGGGGGGAGGGAATCGTTACGCTCGCCTGCCCATTTGCAGGTATTGCCTGGGCGCCGGTGTATTCCTGCGAGGTCGCGCTCTCGCCCTTGTTGAAGCTCCCTGCAAGGGCCACGTTGCTCACTGTCCTGCTGGTCTCGTTTGCCACCTTGAGGTTAATGCCGCCAGGGGTTATTGCAAAGTTTGCGATCGGGAATTTCGAAAATCCCGTGCAGGAGCTTTCGCCTATTTGCGACGGGTCGATGAGCATTACGAGCGCCGCGATTGCAACAACGATGATGACAAGCGCCCAGCTGTAGGTCATGAGGTATTCGAGTGACGACTGGCCTTTGCCATCGCTTATTAAAACCGGGTGCACAGGGCTTGCTTTCATGCCACAAATACGGAGCGGGAATATAAAAAATTAACTTTAAGCAAAATTACACGGCCTGGTTGGGCAGTATGAAAAAAAGAAAAAAGATAGGAGGAACCCGAAAGGGGGTTCCAGATTCAAATGTATTTATGCTGTAATTGTTCCTTTACAGGTTCCTGTTGCTGTCCTGCTGAAATCACCGTCGTTGTAGGTGACGTTCAGGTCAGCTGTTACCGGGCCCGCAACGAGCGTGCCAGGATCGAGGGTCACTGTGACCTCTGAATTTGCACCGACTGTAGTTACAGTGGCGTCGGTGGCATATGATGATGCGCCGCCGTTATTGAATGTGCCTGAGAAACTGACTATGCTCAGTGCCCTTCCTGTCTGGTTTGTTATTTTGAACTGCAGGCCTGTTTCGTCATCGAACTGGAAGTTCCCTATCGGAAGCTTCGTGAATCCGGTACAGCCTTCTGTACCTACCTGACTAGGATTAATCAGGAAAACCAAGGCTGCGACAACTATAACTATTACGACAAGTGCCCAACCATAGGTCATCAGGTA
>DUGC01000107.1 GCA_013331625.1 Candidatus Iainarchaeum sp.
TCCTCTCAAAACGCGGCGAGACGGCATGGGTAATAGGCAGGGTAGTGAAGGGCTGATCTTTTTGCCTGAGGGGACAGGGGAAAATGAATCATCTTCAAGAGAGCCTGAAGAAGAATCAGAAATTGCCCGGCAGCTTTTTGACAAGGGCGAAAAAGCCCCTGAGCGCTCCAAGGAGAGTTTCCTGCTCGACTTTGGCGTGGCAGTGGCCTCCATTATTTTCGCCTCAGCCCTCTTCCTGTTTAGCGGGGTTGCCATAGCGCTGGAATGGATCGTTGCCGCGTTTTTCATCGTGATTGTAATGGTCATTGCTTTCTGGGGGATAGGATGATAATCCTATATGCCCCCTATCCTTCAATCCAAAGCGCCCGCAAGGCCGCAAGGAATCTGCTTGGAAAAAAGCTTATTGCCTGCGCCAACATCACTCAAAGCGTTTCAGTTTATGGGTGGAAATCAAAAATGAAAAACGGAAAGGAATCCATAGCGCTTTTCAAAACTTTGCATTCAAGGGAAAGGGCCTGCCGGCGCGAAATTGAAAAAACGCACCCCTATGAGCTGCCGTGCATCATCACATTGGACGCTCATGCAAACAGGGAATTTGAAAAATGGGTTGGGGAACAGACCCGCATTTAGCCAAGGGGGCTGAAAAATCCCTTATGTTGCTCTTATCGAATATTTCCGTAAAATTTTGGGGTTTGCCGAAAAATAACGCAGCCCCCATCTGCAATTGCCGACTTTTTCATTGACATTTAACGAAATCTTTATATAGTATATATTGTAAGATTCTTAGATGAAAGAAATCCGCTTACATGGAAGGGCAGGCCAGGGCATGGTCACGGGCGCCGAGCTTATTGCCCTTGCAGCCCATTATGAGGGCAAGCACAGCCAGGCATTCCCTTTCTTTGGCTCAGAAAAGCGCGGGCCTCCGGTCGAGGCTTATTGCCGGATCGATGACAAGCCATTCCTTATACATGAGGAGATCGCCCAGCCTGATGTCGTGATTGTCGGGGACTCTTCAATCCTTGATGCGGTCGATGTATGCAAAGGCCTCAGGGCTGATGGCGTGGTGATTGTCAACAGCAGGAAAAGCGCTTCCGATCTCAGGCTCAATGCAAAGAATGTTTATACCGTGAATGCCACCGAGGTTGCGCTAAATCATTTTAAAAAGCTCATTTTGAACACCGTGATGCTCGGGGCGTTCTGCAAGGTCACGGGCATTGTCAGGCTTGCGTCCGTGCAGAAAGCGATACGCGAATCACTATCTTCATTGCCGGCGCCACTTATCGAAGCGAATGTGAAGGCAATTGAGGAAGTTTACAATCTTATGGCCTGCAGCGCTCCTGCAGCAAAGGCCCCCGTGGTCGCAAAAACAGGGAGGAAGAGGAAATGATCATCCCGCATGCAAAGCCGGGGACGAGTGTCCAGAACATTACCGGCGAGTGGAAGGCATACATGCCTGTTGTGAACGGGGACAAGTGCATAAAATGCGGGATCTGCCAGAATTTCTGCCCCGAAGGCATAATGGGGGAAGTTAAGAGGATCCCTGAAATTGATTATGAATATTGCAAAGGATGCAGCGTTTGCGCAAACGAGTGCCCCGTAAAGTGCATTGAGATGAGGCGCGTTGAGCAGGACTGAGGTGGATTTTCATGATAAAGACCGTAGAAGGCGCAAGGGTGCTTGCGGAAGCTGCAGTTGCATGCAGGCTCGATGTGGTTGCATGCTATCCTATCACGCCCACAACCCACCTCACTGAAGAGCTCAACCAGTTTTATGCCGATGGCAGGATTCCTGAATATCTCACTGTTGAAGCGGAGTTTTCTGCAATTTCCGCGCTGATTGGCGCAAGCGCAGCAGGGGCCCGCACATTCACCACAACGGGCGGGCAGGGGCTTTTGTATATGCACGAGCCGCTTTTCAGCGCGGCAGGGATGAGGCTCCCTATTGTAATGCTTGTGGGGAATCGGGCAGTGAGCTCCCCGCTCAATATCTGGAATGATGAGCAGGATACGATCAGCCAGCGCGACACAGGCTGGATACAGATTTACTGCAGGAACAACCAGGAGGCAGTGGATTCGATCCCGCAGGCATTTTACGTTGCGGAAAAAATACTCCTGCCTGTAATGGTCTGTGTTGACGGCCATTACCTCACCCACNNCACGCAGTAGAGCAGGTCGATGTGCCTGATGAAAAGCTTGTGCAAGGCTTCCTTCCCCCTTACAAATACCCCCTCAAACTTGACCCACAAAATCCAGTGAGCCTTGGCGTTTATGCAAACCCCACTCACTACCAGACTTTCAGGGAAGATGTTGTGGCGGATATGGAAGCGGCAAAGGAAATCCTTGTTGAAGCAGGCAAAAAGTGGGGCAAGCTGACCGGAAGGGAGTACGGCCTCATCAATGCTTACAAAGTGAAGGATGCTGACAGGGTACTTTTAAGTGTAGGTTCAGTCATGGACAATGTTGTCATGGTTGTTGACGAGCTGCGAGAGAAGGGGGAAAAAGTCGGGGCATTGCACCTTCGCGTGCTAAGGCCTTTCCCGCGCGAGGAGATTGCAAAGGCGCTCGAGGGCAAAAAGGTGGGTGTGATTGACCGCGACCTGAGCATTGGCGCTCAGGCGCCTATATACCTTGAAATTGCCGAGGCCCTGAACGGGAAGGGCGCGCAGGTTTCAAGCTTTTATGGCGGCCTTGGCGGAAGGGGAGTCAAAAGGGTACATATCCGCGAGTTGTTTGAAAAGCTCAGGAAAGGCCCCGTCAAGCAATGGATAACAACCGAGCCGCCCAAAGCGGCGATGAAAGGATAGGGATGTGGGATGGGATGAGCAAGCAGAGCGAAATGCACTTATTTGCGCCGGGCCATAGCGGATGCCCCGGATGCGGGCCGAGCAATGTGCTTATACAGGTCTGTGACACTTTGGGAAAAGACATCGTGGTTGTGCAGGCGACAGGGTGCATGGAAATCACCTCGACGCAATACCCGCAGACCGCATGGAGGGTGCCATATATCCATTCGCTTTTCCAGAACGCCCCCGCGGTAGCTTCGGGAGTATCACGCGCGCTTAAGGCGCAGGGCAATGACCATACTAAAGTAGTTGTAATTGCGGGGGACGGCTCGACTTATGATATAGGCTTTGGTGCGCTTTCAGGAATGCTTGAAAGGGGCGACGATGTGCTTTATGTGTGTTATGATAACCAGCTTTATGCAAATACAGGCGTGCAGAAATCAGGGGCCACTCCATATGGCGCTGCAACCACGACCACAACGGTAGGATCGGTCCACAGGGGAAAGGAAACGGAAAGAAAGCCCATTGCAGAGATCGTTGCGGCCCACGGGATAGCGTATGTTGCATCGGCTTCAGTTGCCTATTCAGCTGACCTGCAAAACAAGGTCAGGAAGGCTAATGCCGTGAAAGGCCCCAGCTTCCTTGTTGTTGATTCGCCATGCTGCCTTGGGCAGGGGTTTGATGGCGGCATTACCATGAAAGTTGCAAAGCTCAATGTCATGTCAAGGCTTTGGTTTTTGTACGAGATTGAAAACGGAAAATTTAAGCTGAACTTCAATCCCGCAAACCCCAAGCCTTTGCAGGAAGTATTGGGTTTGCAAAAGCGCTTCCGGCACCTCTCTCCAGGCCAGATAGAGCATATCCAAAAGCAGGCAGATGCCAGCTATAATGCCCTTTTGGAAAAAGCAGGGCTTTTGGAATCCCAAAAAAGTTTTTCCAGCCCTGAAAAGCCTTTAAATACGCCAAAATAGGCTAATTCTGCCTGATTTTAGTTTCCCTTTCATTATTTTAATTATTGTGTTGCTAATTATTTCATGAATGAAAAGCATGGTGTCACCGCAATCATTTTTGATGAGCGGGACGCAAAGAGGTATTTTCTTCTCTTGCACCGTGCCCTGAACTGGAGCGGCTGGGAGTTCTGCAAAGGGGGCATTGACCAAGGAGAGGACGCAATGCAGGCCGTGTTGCGCGAAGTGAAGGAGGAAACAGGGATCGCTGATGCTAAAGTGATTTCAGTGATGCCCATAAAGATAAAATGGATCGCGCGCGGAATGAAGTTCAGCTATACGCCCTTTATATTGCAAGCGCCTCTTGATAGCAAAATCGACCTGCAGTCCGGCCAGAAAGTGATCGAGCATAATGATTACAAGTGGGCAACGGAGGAAGAGGTTGAGGGGATGCTGACGCACGCCGATAACAAGAAGGTCTTTAAGCAGGCACTTGGGGTGCTGGATAGCGGCACTACCCCCAAATCAAATTGATTTTTCCAGGAATTAATTTTTGAATTGGATTTAAATATATTTTCCTTGGTGTTTATCATGGAGCGTCTTGAAGCGGTTGTTAGCGGCAGGGTGCAGGGGGTCGGCTATCGCGCCTTCGCGGTTGCGATGGGCCGGCAGCTTGGCCTTAGGGGATATGCAAAAAACCTTCCCGATGGCACTGTTGAAGTTGTTGCTGAAGGGGGGCATGAAAAGCTTTTGCATCTGCTAAGCGGGCTTGCATCAGGGCCATCCCTTTCCCGTGTGGATAATGTGAAAAAGAGCTTTTCAAAAGCATTGGGGGAATTTAAGGAATTTACCGTGAGATATTAGGTGCCTTTTTGGCAACACCCAACTGTTTTTAATCCGCAGGATTATATTTTATCGGAAGTATGCCGCCTAAAGCCGTTGACCGATTGAGGATTGCGGAATTTCGCGCCCGGCTCAAGAATCAAGAGTGGGTGAAAAAGGTCTTGGATCCCGTGTGGTTATACCTGCACGGATTTCGTCAATTCAGGCTCAAAGGGTTGGGGAAAATCAAGTCGCCAAGAAATACTGTTCGTGGACCAGTGTTTGAAACGCCTGAAAAAATGTGGCTGAGAAAGCCGCTTGCAGACCCGCGGCAGTGGAGATTTTCAAAAAGGCAAGGGAATGCGGCGCCGTTTACAACTCCCGACGCAAGGTCATATTACCTCAAATATACTTGCAACCCTGTAAAAACTATAAAACAGCTTGTGGAAATGCTGCAGGGTGGGCAAAAAACGGAAATACCTGTAGGGCTCCTCCAGATGGCTGAGGCGGAAGAACGCCCCCGCCTGAGTAAATCGCTTTATGTTATTACAAAGCAAGTCCGCGGAATTC
>DUGC01000011.1 GCA_013331625.1 Candidatus Iainarchaeum sp.
AGATCCAGGACCCAGACTCCTCCCTGGGCACTTGAGGGCGTTTAGCGAAGAACCGCGACGCCCTCTCCTTTTTAAAAGCCTTAAGACGTTGAACCACCGAGTTCACAGAGGACACAGAGCAAATAATTTTCCTCCGCCCCGTCGCGTTCGCCCTTCCCCTCCTCTGTGTGCTCGGTGCCCTCTGTGGTAAATTCCCTTTGCCCTTCACATCGCCCCTCGCCATCCCCATCTACTAGGCGAATCTAAAACCCGGATTAAAGCCAAAGGATGAGCGACATGAGCGATGCGAAGCGCGCGGGCGACGGCCCCGCCGAAGTCCACTTGGAAGCGGGAAAAAAATCCGCATGGTGCGCGTGTGGCCGTTCTTCCAACCAGCCGTTCTGCGACGGCTCGCACAAAAAAACTTTGGACGAGGAAAACGGCAAAACCTACAAATACAGCCCCGATGGCACCAGGGTTGAACCATAAAAAGTATTGTGGCACGGGAAATGATTTGGCTGACTACTAAGACAAGACTATTTGTTGAGTTAAATTGCTTGAAGGAGGCGCCGGAATATGTGCCCCTCATGCCCCCAAAGAATAAGGTGGTGTTGACATGAAATTGTTTGAAGCCCTGAAAAATAATTCTTGGAAACAATATTGGCAGAGCATGTGATTTGAGTGACAGCAATGCAGGAAAAAAGCGAAGTCGTTTGCGAGGTCTGCAAACTCCAGCTGGACAAGATTGCGGAAGCCAGGCACCTCACAGAACTAGAGCTGAAAGTGCTGAACCAGCCCAAGAGAGTGATCAACATAAACATCCCAATCATAATGGATGACGGTTCAACAAGGATTTTTCCGGCTTATAGGGTGCAGTACAATGATGCGAGAGGCCCAACCAAGGGGGGCATAAGGTTCCACCCAAAGGTTAACAAGAAAGAGATAAATGAACTGGCTTTCCTCATGAGCCTCAAATGCGCCCTTGTTGACATTCCCCTTAGCGGGGGCAAAGGCGGGGTACAGGTCAATCCGAGGGAATTAAGTGAGGGAGAACTCCAGAGGCTCTCAAGGGCTTACATTCGCGAATTTGCCCCTTTTATCGGGCCTGACCGCGATATTCCCGCCCCCGATGTGAACACAAACCCTAAAGTCATGGGGTGGATGCTTGACGAATATGAAAAAATTACAGGCAAAAAAGCCCCGGGAGTCATTACAGGAAAGCCCCTGACAATTGGCGGAAGCAGGGGAAGGCTTTACTCAACCTCCCTTGGCGGCGCAATAATCCTCGGGGAATACATGAAGTCTGCCGGCAAGGGCGGGAAAGGAACAACCGTCGCAATCCAGGGTTTCGGAAACGTCGGGAGCCATTTGGCGCGCATTCTTGACGAATGGGGATACAAAATTGTGGCTGTTTCTGATTCAAAAGGCGGGATTTACAATAAAAGCGGGCTTGACGTGAAAAAGCTGGTGAAGGAAAATGACGGAAAAAACGTGCAGGAAATCGGCGGAGGCGAAAAAATTTCCAATGAGGAATTGTTGGAACTTGGGGTTGATGTTGTTGTGCCTGCCGCCATTGAGAATGTAATCAACATTAAAAACATGAAAAATATCAGGGCAAAAATTGTTCTTGAAATGGCCAATGGCCCCGTTACAACAGGGGCGGATGACTACCTCGAGGAAAAAGGGGTTGTAGTATTGCCAGACATTCTCGCAAATTCAGGCGGAGTGGTTGTGAGTTACCTTGAATGGGTGCAGAACCAATGCAATTACTACTGGAAAGAGGATGAAGTGAACAGAAAGCTTGAGGAATACATGGGCCACGCCTTTGCGGAAACCGAAAAGGTCAGGGCTGAGGCCAAGGGCTCATATAGGAGAGCCGCTTACATAGTTGCAATTAAAAGGATACTCAAGGCGGAAGAAGATAGGGGCATTATTGTAAAGAAAAAAGCCTGAACGCGAGTTCACTGGCTGTGGTTAGGCAAAGGAAAAATCAACAAAAAAAATCAATTTTTAAATTTTTCTCTTTTACGTTAATAGTCAAATTTTGGCAAAAACAATACATTTAAAAGCAAGGGACGCTACAAATAATATTAACAAACTTGCTCAAGTGAACAAGTGAAGTCAGTTTCACGGTAGAGGGTGAAAAAGAAAATGTGGGTTTGCAGTGAATGCAGCGAGAAATTCCATAACGGCCAAAGCGAAGGCCTGAAACACATGACCATTAAGCACCCGGGGGTTTACGCCCCGATTGGATACATTGACATGACAGTAAAATTCGGCTGGAACGACTGACCGGGTTTTAAATTTTTCCGCCCGGAATATTCCAGTGAAACGCGAAATTTTTTACGCGGCTTTTTTCCTTGCCGTCTTATTCTTCTTTTCAGGCTGCGCACAGCAGCCGCAAATTCCTGCGGGCCATGACGATGAAGCGTTTCACATCCACGCCGATTTCAAGGCAGTGCTTGACGGCAAAATGGTTGATTTCAATAGGGCCGAGTACATGAGTGAGGAGTTCGAGGAATTAAACCCTAACGTGCACATGCACGACTTCAACCCTTATATGATACACTTCCACAGCGCGGATGCAGCGATGGGGGATT
>DUGC01000093.1 GCA_013331625.1 Candidatus Iainarchaeum sp.
TGGCAAGGTCGAATCATAACCACTAGACAACGGTCGCTTCTACACTTAAACTGCTGGCAAATGCTTTTAAATCATGATTTTTTTGCAAGCATCACATAGAGGAGGATCCCTGCGCCGGCCGCAAGGGCGGCAAAAGCCCCCAACACTATGAGCAGGATGCTTATCATGCCGCTTTGGGCATTTTGCCAAGAGCCGGTAGCCGCCAAAGGATCCGGGATTTTGGGTCCAGGCAAATCGGTATTTCCCTGCTGGCCGGTGATGGTGCGCTCCTGCCTTTTTGGTATATTTATCTCAAAAGCCTGCTCTTGTGTGGTGTTCACTTTAAGTAGGAGGTTCCCGGGCTGCAGGTTATCGATACGCTGCACAAACACTTTTTCACTAAAAGGCTCAATAGTGGTTTCCTTCTCAAAAAGCGCTATCCCCTCAAAGGATGCGCTGATCCTTGCCAGCGCGCTTTTTGGGCCACTGTTTTGCAGCGTAACCCTTAGCTCAAGCAGATTGTCGCTGATAAAAGGGCTCACGTCCTTTACTGTGAGTGTGCCGGTTGCGCCCTGCGGTTCATCCCCGGGCACCAGCCGGATTGTATCTGCAAGGTTGCCATCAGGCATGAGCAGCAGCATGCCGTAAGTGTAATATGCATTGTCAGTGCCCTTTTCAGGCGCCCGCAGCTTCCATGCAACTTCCCTGCTCTCGCCCCCCGCAAAGAGGACTATCCGGTCACGGCTGCCTATTTGCATGAAATCTTCATGCGCCACAAGCGCGATGGGGAGCATGACATCCTCATTTGAATTGTTTTTTATGATTGCCCTGACCTTGAATTCCTCCCCTGCAACAACCGAATCCGGTTTTATGATTTTTGCTTCCAGCAGGTTGCGGAAGAAGCTTGCCGAATTTATCTGCACGTCGGGCAGTTCGAGGCGCGACTCCACTTCAAGGGGTTTTCTGCTGGTCGTCGTTATTATGAGGTCGGCTGCCCTGTTTGCATCGGTTGTCTTTGCAAGGGCAAAATGCGCTGCATCAACATACCCTGCTTCGCCATAAGTCGAGTCGATGCCGATCCACCCCGTGCCGGGCAGATACGCCTCTACCCATCCGTGAGAGCCGAACCTTGTCCCGTCAAAGCTCACCCCGCTCACATACCTTGTGGGTATCCCTTTAATCCTTGTGAATGCGGCAGTGAGGTTTGCAAATTCGTCACATACCCCTGCCCGCACATCATAAGTGTGCTTTGCGCTGTAAGTGCCGTTGTAATAATTTTCAAAGTCGTATCTGACATTCTGGTTCACCCACTCGCTTATTTGCCTTATGGTTTCTGCCTGCGAATCAGACCTGAATTCAAGCATTGCCTTGCTGACAAGCTCCCCGTCATCCGATTCGATATAGTCGGTGGGGTTTTTGTACTCGTCAAAGCCGCTTATAGGGGTTGCAAGGTTGTAATCATTGCCAAGCCCAATAAATGCTGTGCTTTTTACCCTGATTTTGCGCACTACAATGAACTCGTTTGCCTGTGCATACCTGAGCAAGTCTGGAATTTTGTATGATGCGTATCGAAGGCCGTTTCTTGTCACATAGGAAGGCCGCAGCCTCTCCCCTCCAATTTCCATGAATTCTTCTACCCAGAGCACCTGCTGGTTTTCATATTCCTGCACGGAAAGGAAGAGCACGTTCATCTCGTCCCCGCGCGTTACAGTGCCCGAAAATGCCCCCCTGCCCTCCATTATGATATTGACGTCCATGCTCTGGACAGTTGCCGGGCGGAATTCGAGGGCGGATGCTGCTGAAGGGAGCAAAATCATAATGAGCAGAGGAAAAAGCAGTGTCAATTTTCCCATAAGGATATTGCCGGCGTATATCTTCTTATTATGTCCGAGTTATTGAGCAAAATGCTTCCGCATTGCGCTGCTCACATTTTTCGCAGCCGCGCAACCCTGTCTGGTATAGGCGGATGGGTTGAGAAGAGGTTATCAAAAAAGCTGTGCCTGTTCTTGAGGGGGTTGTCAATATAGAGGTGCGCAGTAGCCTTGTTTGCAGCCTCGAGCACTTCCGTGTCGCGGCCTATTTTTTCAAGGGCGCTTGCAAGCCCGTCAGGATTGCGCGTAAGCATTGCCCCTGATGCATCAGCAAGGTATTCCCTCTGCCTTGAAATTGCGAGCCTTATGATTTGCGCTATAATTGGAGTCAGCACTGCAAGAACGATCCCGGTTACAAGCATTATTGCTCCCGCCCTTCCGCTCTCCCTGTTGTTCCTTCCCCACAGAGCGCTCCGCAAGAGTATGTCACTCAAAAGCGCAGTGACTCCGATAAGCACCGTTATTATCGTCTGCAGCCTTATGTCATAATTTTTTATGTGGGACATTTCATGTGCAACGACGCCTTCAAGTTCCTGCCGGTTCAGCTTTTGGAGAATGCCTGTAGTGAACACCACGATGCCGTGCTCAGGGTCCCTTCCTGTTGCAAAAGCGTTAAGTGCAGTGTCATCTATGATGTATGCTTTTGGCTTTGGGATGCCCGCAGCTATCGAAAGGCCGTCAATGATGTTGAATAGGTAAGGGTACTCTTCTTTTTTCACTTCCCTGGCCCCGCTTATTGCAAGCACGATGTCTGATGAGAAAAAATAGCTTATGAGGCCGTATGCAATTGCAAATATCCCGCCAAGGAATAATCCTCCCGGCCCATAGCCTATCATGTATTCGCCTAAAAACCACGAGAGCACTGTTATTACAACTGCAAAGAAAGCCATGAGCAATATTGTGTTTCGCTTGTTCTCGTCAATCTGGTTATACATGTTTTCACCAAAAAAAGCCCGGTGGCGTGCTTGCAAGCACGCCTTTTTTACAGCATTAAAACTGCACTTTGACGTTGGCCCTTTCAGCCTCTTGGGTCTGGAAGAATTCCCTTCTGCCAAATCCGAACATGCCGGCAATTATGCTGTCGGGCATCATCTGCGTCCTGTTGTTGTAATCGAGTACCATGTCGTTGTAGAACTGCCTTGCGTACGCGATTTTTGACTCGATTCCGGCAAGCTCTTCTTGCAGCATGAGGAAATTCTGGTTTGCCTTAAGGTCAGGGTAGCTTTCAGAAACCGCAAATAATGTTTTTAGCGCCCCTGTGAGCATGTTTTCCGCAGATTCCTTTTCCTTTACGCTGCCGGCTTTCATTGCAGTAGCGCGCGCCTCTGTGACCATCTTGAGGGTTTCCTTCTCGTGCTTTGCATAGCCTTTCACCGTTTCAACAAGGTTTGGCACAAGGTCAAACCTCCTTTTGAGCTGCACATCGATCTGCGACCATGCATTATCGATACGGTTGCGCAGCTGTATCAGCCCATTGTAGGCCAGAACGAACCACAAAATTACGACCCCTATTACCCCTATTATTCCCCAAACAAGCAATTCAACCATCAGACTGCCTCCCGATAATTCCTCTCTTTATATTCTCTAATATTATGTATTTAAGGGTATTGATTTGCATAAATTTTTTTATAATTAATTTATTGGGCCGGGCAGGAATCGAACCTGCGACTTCATCGATGTAAACGATGCGTCATAACCGCTAGACCACCGGCCCACTTTTTTCTTTTCTTTCCAAGAAAAGAAAAAAGTCGGGTTGAAGCGATCCTGTGGCTTAGTGCCTTCGGCGGTTCGAATCCGCCCTCCTGCATTACAACATTTTTCTTTCTCTTAAAAAGGGAAAGTAAAAAGTTGATCAAAAAAAGAGAAA
>DUGC01000118.1 GCA_013331625.1 Candidatus Iainarchaeum sp.
CCTGTTGATTTTCATCTGCAGGTGCTTTGGGCCCTCGTTTGTGGCTGAAATATAGGGAAGGTTAATGTCGGTTTCAAGTACGGTCGAAAGCTCTATTTTCGCCTTCTCCGCAGCCTCATTGACCCTTTGCATTGCAGTAGGGTCCTTGCGCAGGTCCACCCCTTCTTTTGATTTGAAATCAGCCACAATGTAATTTACAAGCGCTTCATCCATGTCGCGCCCGCCAAGCTGCGTGTCGCCTGATGTGCTCTTCACTTCGAACACGCCGTCCTCATATTCCATTATTGTGACATCAAGCGTGCCGCCCCCCAGGTCAAAGACAACGATCTTGAAATTCTTGCCCTTCTTGTCAAGGCCGTATGCCATCGATGCTGCGGTAGGCTCATTTACAATCCTTATAACCTCAAGCCCCGCAATTGCCCCCGCATCCTTTGTCGCCTGCCTCTGGTTGTCNNGAGCTGCTGGGGCGTGTACTCCTTTCCAAACGCCTTGTACTTGGAATCAGTGCCCATCTTGCGCTTGAACCCGAAAAAAGTTGCATTCGGGTTTGTAATGGCCTGCCTTCTTGCAGGCTCCCCCACAAGGACCTGAGCGTCCTTTGTGAATGCAACCACGCTCGGGAACGCTTTCCCGTAGAGCGTATTCCCTTCTGCTGAAGGTATGATCCTTGGCTTTCCCCCTTCAAGGAATGCTGCCGCGCTGTTCGATGTACCTAGGTCGATCCCGATTATCTTTGCCATTTTTTTCTCCTCCAATCCGCCAATTTTTTAATCCAGCCAACTTCTGGTTCACACTAATTTCCATTTCTTAAATTCCCTGCTTTTTTATTTTTAATTTATACAGGTAATAATTTTTTTAATTGTTTTTTCCCGGTTGCATATTTTGCATTTTGTTCACGCCCTCACATTGACTTTCACTTTTGCAGGCCGCAGCACTTTCCCGTTAAGCACATACCCTTTCTGGAATTCATCCAAAATGACCTGATCATCCTTCGATTCGTCCTTTCCTGTTATCAGGACCTCGTGAAGGTTATGGTCGAATTTTCGCCCGACGGTCTCGATCTGGCGCACACCGCTGCGTTCAAGGACGCCAAAAAGCTGGCGCAGCACATTCTCAAAGCCTTCCTGCATCTCCTTGTTGCCGCCCCTCTCGGCCTGCTTTAAGCCTTCAGAGTNNAATTCCATGAGGATCTTGCCGTGCACGAACTTTCTGAACTCCTCATTCTCGCGCTCGTTGCGCTTCTTGAAATTCTCGAATTCGGCCTGCAGCCTTTGCAATGTATCCTTGTATTCAAGCGCTATTGCCGCAAGCTGCGAAACCTCCTTTTGCTGCTCCGGCTGTGCCTGCTTTGCGTTTCCCTGCCCAACCGCCTTTTCGTCTTTCCTCTCGCTCTTGTGTGCTTTGTGTGCATCCTCTTTTGCGCTATTGCCTGAATTATCGGCAGGCTTGTCAGGCTGCTGCTTGTCAGGATTTGCTTTCGGTCCATTTTCCAAAGTTTCACCAAATAAATATCAAATGTGTCTAAAACGTTTAGACATAAACATAGAGTTTTAATCAAAATGTTTTTAAAGCTTCCTTGGCATGTTGTGTTTCATGGGGCGCGAGCCAATAAGGCGCAAGGCATCTGCGCAGGAACATGCACTTGCACTGGGCAATAACCGCAGGGCCGGCTTTAAAATAGTGATCAGGAAGGTCGAGCGGCCCTTTTCAGCGCGTGCAGGCGACGAGCTGGACTGGATATGCCAGTCCCTTGGCTTTTTTGAGCCCATTGACCGCGAGAAGACAGCTTCCCAGATCTTCAAGGAGATCATGAAGGCTACGGATCGCGGCGAAGCCCTTTCATCAACGGCAATTGCAGAGCGCGTGGGGATGAGCCGGGGCTCGGTCATAAACCACCTGAACAACCTGATGCGCTCAGGGCTCATCATAAGGCAGGGGCGCTATTACAGCGCAAGGTCGCGCTCTGTCTACCGCACGATCGAGGAGATTGAAGAGGACATCGAGCGCATCTTTTTGAGGATGAAGCGCACCGCGCAGGAAATCGATGAGGAGCTTGGCATCATGCCTCCAAGGGCTGATGGGGAATAAGCCTGATTTTTCCTTTAAAATTGAACCCCAGTGCCTTGAAAATTTAAAGGAATTTCCATGGGGGTAGGTTTCGTGCCGGTGAAAGAGGTATATTTTTTTGAAATTGAATTACCCCCAAAACCGCAACATATAAATCCGCCCTTTGCTTATTCTACTACATGGCACTTTCAAAGCCTGCTGTCTCAAAGAGTAGTGGAAATCGCAGCTTTGGCTGGCAGGTCACCTACAACATTTTTGGCAAGGCCAGGGAGAAGGCCCTCAGTTTCAGGGACCCGCGCTACCTCGCGCTGCTCCTTATAGAATTTTTCCTCACGTCAATTCTGGCGGGGGGAATTCTTCTCTACATTGACGGCTCGCTCGCGCCCGTAGTGTTCCCCTACAACCTCATAATTCTCGGGATCATCGCGTACGCAGTTTTGCACTTTTACAACTACACTCTTTTTTTCCGAAGGACCAGGCAGAACGCAATAAGGCGCAACTCAACTATGAAATCAATAACGCTTGAATTCCTGATTTTCATCATACTGGCAGGCGCGGCATACATCTATCAGGACCCGGAAATCAATGTGCTGCCATACCCATTCAACCTGCTCCTCTTCCTTGGCCTTCTTGCAGTTCCAACCTATTTTTACATCGGGGAAAAGTTCATCAATGCGGATTTTCCCAGACTCTGAGAGGTGGAGCATGGCAGACCCGCTTTTTGAATAATCAGGATCACGAACTTCCTTTTCTCAAGCTTTAGGATGCTAAGGCCTTGCGCATAATGATCAGCCTTGCGAAATGCTGCCTTTTTAACGAGGGGTCATATTTTCTTGCCAAATATTTTCTCAGCGTTCCTGATGCCCTGCAGATAATCCTCCTTTCCAAGCAGGTTTGGTATCCCCCTTGAAGCCAGCTCATCCTGCATTTCCCATATGCTCATGCCTGCAATTTCAGCTGCCCTGCCTATGCTGGCGGCACCTTTTTGGTAACACCTTACTGCCCGCTCCAACTTATATCTCTTGGCACCAAGCAAGAGTATCTTTTTGAGTGCAGTTGTCCTATCGGTCCTCTCTTCGAGAGCAACCTCGTCAATTATTGCGGCATCTTCCTGAGGTATCCTTGCTGAAATAAGTTTGGTTTTCATGTTATTGCCCTCCTGTTTTTTCCAGTTCCCTGAATGCGTCAAGAATGAAATCAACCCTGTATCGTCCCTTCTCCTGTGCTATACGCAGGCATTCCATTGCTTCCTGCCTGCTTATTGCGCCGTCCCGTGCGAATCCAACAATGATGGCAGGCACTGTAGCCCAATTGATGCCAAGCAGTTTAGCCGCTTTTATCCCGTGGCAATCGTCAACCAGAAGCAGGGCTGCTTTCCTTTGCAGGTAAAGGATGATCGCCTCCTTCTCTCCTTCTCCCAAGCCCAGCTTTTCAATAAACCTAGTTTCTTTCGCCTTTGCAGCTGTTATGGCTTTTACTTCCAGTTTCCCCTCTTCAAGGGCGCCCTCAATGAGCAGCGCATCCACTTTCTGCAGCTTTTTGCCCTCAGTTACTGTCTCATCGAAAACTGCCTGTGGTATTTCAACTTTGAACCTGCTGCAAAGATAGTTGAGCAATCCGCACTTCGTGACAATTATGAGCGAACTGCTGTCGCTGATGACAAGTGAATTTGTCATACATTATATTATATTGTCAACATTTAAATTCATATGGGCTCAAACCCAATCTATTTTTTCCTGGTCAGTACGGAAGTGCTGCTCCGTAATTGCTTTTTCCACGTTAACCGCCCTCCCTGCTTTGTACATCAGAAGGCCGGTCCAGGCTATCATCGCCCCGTTATCTTGTGAATGCTCCTTGGGGCACACTTTGAGTTCCACTTTCCTTCCCGAGCACATTTTTGCAAGCATTTCCTGCAGCGCCCTTGAGGCTGCAACCCCGCCCGTCACCAAAAGCTCCTTTTTGCCGCTATGCGCAAGCGCCCGCTCGCAGCACTCCGTGACCATGGCAAATGCGGTATGGCACAGGCTGTAGGCAAGGTCCTCATTGCCAGATTTCCCGATTCTTTTTTGGGCGGCAGTGAGCAGCCCTGAAAAGTTGAGGTCCATGCCCTTCACGGAATATGGCAATTCAACAAATCCCTTTGCCTCAAAATACAGCCTGTCAATTTCAGGCCCTGCAGGAAAGCCCATCCCAAGTCCGCGCCCGAATGAATCGAGCAGGTTGCCTATGCCAATATCGAGCGTCTCCCCATAGACCCTGTACTTTCCGGCCTCATAAGCGATGATCTGCGTGTTCCCTCCAGAAACATAGAGCACGATGGGGTCAGCTGAATTGCACATTTTTTTTGCAATCTCGATGTGCGCAACCGAGTGGTTCACGGGGATGATTGGCTTGTTGTGCAGGAGTGAAATCATGCGGGCAGCGGTTGCGCCAACCCCCATTGCAGTGCCGATTCCCGGGCCGGCGCTATATGCGATGCAATCAATATCGCTCCAGCCAATGCCTGAATTCAGCAGCGCTGATCTGAGAATTTCCGGCAAGTGCCTTGCATGGTGGTCTGCAAGCTCGCGCGGGATGAGCCCGCCTTTAGCAGTAGTGTGCATGTGCTTTTCATTTGCCAAAATGCCGCATTTTTCGTCAACTATCCCCGCTCCTATCGTATGTGCCGTGCTTTCGATCCCTAAACATACGATACGGGGCGCCATGAAAACCCCTGCATTCAAATGCCTTAAATTGTTATTCCTTTTTAAAGCTGCCCCGAGGTTAAAGTATATAAAGGGGGATAAATCAGGCCAAAAAAAGGCACGATTTCGATTGATGGGATCCATTAATCAAGATATTAACCTATGAATTAATTCGAAAAAACGGAGATGTGAAAAAAATGAAATTTGAGGAAATTGGCCTGCGCGAAGAATTCCTGCGCGCAGTAAAAGAGCTGGGGTTTGAGGAACTCACCCCGATACAGGAAAAATGCCTTCCGCTAATACGCGAAGGGAAGGACGTCATAGGCCAGTCGGCAACAGGCTCGGGAAAGACCGCGGCATTCGGGTTGCCGATACTTGAAAAGATCTCGCCGGGAAGCGGGATCCAAGCACTGATACTCACGCCAACGCGCGAGCTGTGCGTGCAGGTGGCGGATTCGCTTGCAGACTTTTCAAAGCATACAAAAACCAAAATTACAAGGGTCTATGGCGGCGTTTCAATAAACCCGCAAAGGGACGAGCTGCGCAGCGCAGACATTGTTGTGGGAACGCCCGGAAGGATACTTGACCACATGCGCTCACGGACAATAAAGCTTGACAGGGTGAAATTCTTTGTCCTTGACGAGACCGACAGGATGTGCGACATGGGGTTTTATGACGATGTCGAATCCATAACGCGCGCCGTGCCAAAAGAGAGGCAGACGCTGCTGTTCAGTGCCACGATCACGCGCGATGTTGACCGGCTTGTCGGCAGGTACCTCAATTCCCCTCTGACCATAAAGACAGAGTCATATGTTGATGCCTCGCTCCTTGAGCAGGTGTATTATGATGTGTCTGTCACAGAGAAATTCGGCGTGCTTGTGCATCTGCTAAAGGAAAATTCAACTGGCCTTTCGCTCATATTTTGCGGGACAAGGCGCGAAGCCGATGTTGTTGCAAAGAACCTGCGAAAGCTTGGCCTTGACGCAATGGCAATACATGGCGGCCTTACACAGTCAAGGAGGATGCATGCACTCGACTCGCTCAAAAAAGAGCACATCGACATACTGGTTGCAACAGATGTTGCAGCGCGCGGCCTTGACATTACAGGCGTCAATTTCGTGTACAACTGGGACGTCCCAAAGACACCTGAAGAATACATTCACAGGATCGGCAGGACCGCAAGGGCAGGAAAGGAAGGGAAGGCAATAACACTGCTCTCCCCGCGCGACCACCTGAATTTCAGGGAAGTGCTGCGCAATTCCTCACTCAACATACGCAATGAGCAAACCCCTCCGGCCGAGCAGATCGCTATTCAGCGCCATTTCGGCAGGGACAGCGAGCACTCAAGGGGCGGCCGCCCTGATTTCCAGCGAAGGGATCACGGAAAAGGCTATGGCCAAAGGGGCCACAGACCAGGCTTTGGAAATTATGGCCGCAGTGAAGGGGGCAGCCATGGAAGGGGCACGGCCCATGCAAGGCCATCCGGCTATGGGGAACCGCCCGCCCGCACCGGGAGTGCGCATGAGCCTTCGGGAAATGACAATTTCAGCCGCGACATCAGTGCGCCCTCGCGAGGGTTTAGGGGGCGCGGGTTTGGCGGAAGTCAGGGGAGAGGAGGCTACCGCGGTGGCGGCAGGGGCGGCTTTGGCCCAAGGCGCCCAGGTGGCTTTGGCAGGCCGGGCGGCGCAGGCCGGCCAAGCCGTGATGGCGGCAGCCATGGCGGTTACAGCCGCGGCGGGCGCGAAGGCGGCCATGGCGGGTCAGATCGCGCAGACAAAGGCCGTGGCGGATCCAGGGGAAGAAAGCCCGGAGGATCACGCTTTGGCGGAAAAGGGCGGGGCCCGGGAAGGTTTGAGGGCGAAGAGTGAAATCTTCGCTGCTTGTTTTTTTAAAATCCGGTTTAATGTTTCAGGCCACAGCACCAAGCCTTATTCTGCTGGAATAATCCGGTTATACTCTCACGACCCTGCCTGCAGCCCTCCGCAGCCTGTTCATCACCGCAAGCCCCATCCCTTTTTCAGCTATGCCCTGCGCGATCACGAGGCCCACTTTTTCCGTATCGAATTTGCGAAGGGAGCGGAAAAGGTTCTTTGCGGCATTTTGCGCCCCGCCCCCCAAATATTCAACCATAACATCCCCATGCATCAATTCCAAACCCGGGATTGCATTTTTTTCAGAATCTGCAAGCAGCAGCCCGATTTTTTTTGAGCGGTTCTCCTTCACAAGCTTTCCGATTTTTTCCATAACCCTCGCAGGCCTGCCCTCAACCAAAATCACTTCAGCCCGGGGGGCATAGTGACGGTACTTCATTCCCGGGGATTTTGCGGTGAATTTTTTCAGTTTTTCAGCATTTCTTTTGCCCGCATTTTTTCCCACGGCATGGTGCACCCTCACTTTCCCGATGGCTTTTGAGATCTCCTCAACGCTAATCCCGCCCGGGCGCAGTACCACAGGAACCGTGCCTGTCATGTCAATAACAGTTGATTCAACCCCGATGCTTGCATCCCCCCCATCAATAACGCAGTCTATTTTTCCATCCAGGTCATCAAGCACATGCTGTGCATTTGTCGGGGATGGCTTTCCAAAAGTGTTTGCTGAAGGGGCTGCAATGGGCACCTTTGCCTCTTCAATGAGCATGCGGGCGATCTTATGCGACGGCATCCTTATTGC
Source organism: Candidatus Iainarchaeum sp. (assembly GCA_013331625.1). GTDB lineage: Archaea > Iainarchaeota > Iainarchaeia > Iainarchaeales > Iainarchaeaceae > UBA10205 > UBA10205 sp10205u. The sequence continues at coordinate 7,422 of DUGC01000118.1, forward strand.
AACGCTTGAAAGGCCCGCAGTGGTAACCTGAGGCACGAGTGGGGACTTTTCAAGAATTATTGTAAGGGCCCCCGGCCAGAACTTTTCCATAAGAACCTTTGCATCCAATGTCACTTTTTTCACAAGGCCATAAACCTGCCCCATGCGGCAGACATGCACGATCAAAGGGTCATCAAAAGGCCTGTCCTTGGCCGTGAAAATCTTCCCCACCGCTTTTGCATCAAGCGCATTGGCTCCAAGCCCGTAAACTGTCTCGGTAGGAAAACCAACAATCCCCCCATCCATGATAATCCGTGCAGCCCTGCGGATGCTGCCGCGTTCCGGCTTGCGCGGATTAATCCTGATTCTAAGCGTTCTTTTTCGCCCCATATGCAAGCCCCTGCCACATTTGTGCCGTTCCAATAAATATCTCACGCCTGCAGGAATGCAGCCAGCGCGACAACATTGTAGAGCAGGTGCGCCATGTAGTTTGGCACGATCTGCCTGTTCTCCTTGTATGCTATTGCAAGTATTGCCCCCAAGACCAGTGCGCCCAAAACTTCGGCAACCGAGCCATAGCCAAGATGCGCAATTGCAAATGCAATGCTCGACCCCATCACGCCTATGCGCGGCACGAGGAATGCGCGGAAGAAAAATTCCTCCGCAAACACCCTTACAACCATGAAGTACATGAGCCAGAGCGGCGAATAGCTGAATATGGCACCCACAGCATCCTCGACTTTCCCGATGTCATTGATGCCGCTAAAGGAGAGGGCAATGGAAAAGAGCACCGAAAATATCACGAGTGCCGCAAATATCTTAAGGGTGAGCAAAGAGTCATTCACAACCCCCCTGCTCTGAAACCCCAGTCCAGAAAGAACAAGAGGCCTGCGCTCAATGAACACGATGACTGCAAGGGGGATAATTAAAAGCACTAAGTCAAGCAGGATATTGAAAAAGAGCTGAGTTATTTCCAGCCCTCCTACTTGAACTCGGTGTAGCCGCAGCGGCCGCAATGGCGCCTCTTTTCATGCTCTGCCATGAAAACGCCCGGGCCGCACTTGGGGCACATCTTCTTGCGTGCGACCTTTTCGCCCTCTATTTTATAGTAGGTGCCCTTTGTCGCCTTTTCGCGCCCGCCCTTTTGTGGGGCTCCCTTTGCCTTCGTTTCAGTTTTTCCAGCCATATCATTCACCCATCACTCATTTCTTTGCTGCAGGCTTGGGCTCCTCTTGCCCCTCAGCTGCCTTTGGCTTTTGCGGCCTGCCAAAATTCCTGTGCACAACATACTCAAGCTCCGTCCTTTTGAGGTCCTTGTCATTTTTGTACACGCGGCACACCCCGCCAAATTCAGACGTCCCGTACTTAGTTGCAAAAACATCCACAACCATGTTCTTCTCGTCTGCATTGATGAGCGCGGCAAGCTTTTGCCTCAACTCCTTCCTTGAAGGGGTCGCATTCACTTCCTTTACCGCAAACTCTATTTCCTGCCGTCCCAGCAATACGTTCTCCTGCTTTTTCACTATATCTATCCTCATCCCAAATCACCTGCTAAGCCTTAGCGCATACTTTCCTGCCTTTGTGAGGCCCATCTTCTGGGCGATCTCAGACTGCTCTGCCTTTATCACGACAACATAGCCGCGCCAAAATGTCGTGAATGAATTCGAGCCACAGATGGGGCACACATCGCCGCCCTCCTCAAGCACATACCTGCACGACCTGCACGCTTTTGCCTGTGTCANNTCCATTATCTGGCTCACGTGTATGAGGCCTTCAAGGGGGCCTGTCTTGAGGAATGCCCCGAACTCGGTAACATCCGAAACCTCGCCCTCCACAAGCTCTTGCACTTTGGGCTTGTAGACAACAAGTGAAATATCCGCCTCATAATATGCGGCCCCGTCGCCCGGAATTATCCTGCCATCGCCCACATTGTCAATGCCTGTGACAGATACCACAACGCCCATATCCTCATCAAGCACGCCCTCATAGACCTGCCTTGCCTGCTTTAAGAGCGTAGCATTAAGGTCCGA
>DUGC01000094.1 GCA_013331625.1 Candidatus Iainarchaeum sp.
GCAAGAACGCACTTGCCTTTAGGCGGGTGATGAATTGCTGGTGGCGGCGTTGTGTGCTGTGCCTAGCGTGTGCACTTCAAGAACGCCCGCCCCTTTTAGGGGCGGGTCGTTTTACTTTTTTGTCCTGTTTTCCGGCTGCCTGATGAGCGACTCTTTCATGCCCCGCGCCATTTTCTTAATCTCAATCTCGCGCCGCAGCGCGCTGCCCCGATCCTTTTTACGCTCGCAATAAACCAGCCGGACGGGCCTTCGCGGCCTTGTGTATTTGCTGGCCCTGCCGGCATTATGCATTGCCAGCCTTTTGCTTACATCTTTTGCGATCCCGCAGTAATATGTGCCATCAGAGCACTCTGCCAGATAGACAAAGCAGGGCATGACCTGATTTTTAGCCCGAAGTACTTTAAAGCGTTCCCCTTGCAAGCCGGTACACGAGTATTATCAGTGCAACGACAAGGAGTATATATATGAGGTTCCCGCCGATCGAGCCTATCAACCCGAGCGCCCAAAGGACCACTAATATTATCACTACAAGCAATAATGTATCCATTTCGCCACCTCAATGATTTCTGTGGCAAATTCCTTAATTGGTTATGTTTTCCGGCCCTTTTTTTTAACAAATGTAAAAGATTATTGAACCTTGCTGCATTTGCAAAAAATAATATCCCCCCTCCCGGATTTGCACCGGGGATCNNGACGCATTAGCTACTATGCTAAGGGGGGTCTGGCCAGAACTGTATGCAATCATTTGGGTTTTGATTGGTTTAAAAAGCCTTACGCCCGAGGCGGATTGCCGTTCGGGGGCACCAGCCCATGCGCCCTGACGCGCTTAGGGGTTTAGCGGGCAAAATCCGGCCCGCATTCAAGCACTTATGGCCCCCTTTTCCGGCTATATATAAGAGGGTAGATGAATGAAACCCAAAGGCCTGCAATAAAGTAAAGGGGCGCCTGAAAGGAATAGACCTCCCCTGAAAGAGCAAGGCCCCCAAGGACTGCAAACCCTGTAATTTCGCGCGCGAGGAGCGCCTTCCCAAGCGCAGCAGGCTGCGGGTCCTTGCCAATAAGCTTTAATGCAAACACCCCTGCAAAATACCCCATGAGCCCGCTTGCCATGGNNCACAACGCTTGCGCAGATTGCAACAATTATTCCCGCTTCCTCAAGCAGTTGCCCTGCAGGGAGCTTTAGCCCTGAAAATTTCCTCGATGCTTCATCAACTGCCAGCCCGATCCCAAACCCGAGCAGCGTGCCGATGATGACATCGAATAAATAATGCACCCCAAGATATATGCGCGAGAGCATTACAAGCAGCACAATAACAATGCCGGCAAGGCGCAAATTTTCGAAAATCCCCCTGAAAATTTTTCCGTAAATTCCCCCTATTGTAGCCGCATGCCCTGAAGGGAGCGAAAATCCTGCTTCCGGCATCACTACCCTGAAAAATTCGGGCGAAGGCCTCGGGCGCTGCGTGATCTCTTTGATCCCGCCGCTCAACGCGCCTGTAAAGAGCAGTGTTGCGGAAAGGAAAAACGATTCCCGCTCATCCCCTTTCCAGTAAAGGGCCGCTGCGAGCAGGAACCAAAACCCCGGGTGCCCGAGCATGGTTGCCGCAATGAAAAAGAGGTCGAGATAGCCTGCCGAAAATGACTGTACAAAATGGCTGAAAGCTATCTCAAAGGGGAATGGGGCGACCATTTTCACACTTTCTTTTTCATGGCCCTTTTCATTCCCGGTATCTCAACTTTGCTGTAATCCACAAAGAGGCCGCATTCCTTTAGCGCTTTGCGTGTTGCATAAACCCTGCAGAACTGCTCAAGCTCTTTTTGCTCATTGCTCTGCAGCGTGGGGATTGCGATTATCTCCTTTATTACCGAGCCCACTTTGCGCGAATTGATCTCATCGAGCGCCTTTCCCGTATCCTTTTTGCCCAAGGCCAGTTCGGCTATTGCTGCATCGACCTTGTCAAGCGCGACGATTTTGNNGCCCTGCCAGAAATTCCATTACCGTTTTTGGCTCTGTCGCAGGCTCGATTTTGAGCTTTCTTATGGCTACCCATGCATCGTAATTGGCTATAAACTGGATATACTTCTCGTCCGGCATTTCATCACTCCCAAAAAATTTTTCAGAATTAGTAATTTTGGATGCTCTGCCTATTAAATGTTTTTGTTGGGAAAAGCAGGCGGTTTTAGGGGTGTTCTATTTTTTCCTCATGGGTGTCTTCAATGTGCTTTTTTTCGCCGTGCGGCTCTTCAAGGTCTTTTGTATCTATTTTTTTGTGGCTTTCAACCTTGAGCTTTTCCCCGCGCCCCTCTTCCCCGTGCTCATCTTCTTTTTTGGATTTCCTTCCTGCAAGCATGAAAAATGACACGCCGATGAAAAGCATTGCCAAAATGAGGTCGCCGGCATTCCCTGCCTGGGAAAATCCTAAAATCCCCATCCATCCAAGCAGCAGCACGAGGCCGAATAAGAGCAGTGCAAGTCCGATTATATCAACTTCGCCGTTTTGCTTCATTTTTTCCCCACCGAGCCGCAAGAAATGATTTCCCAATAATGCCTGTAAAAATGGCTGATCGCCCGCTTTAATCCTAAATCTCTATCCCTGCCCAGCCCAGCACTATAAGCAGCACAATCCCTGCAATGCCGCCAAGGCCTGCTATGAGCACGCTCCATATATTGATCCTGATATTTATGAACGGCAGGAAATTGAGCAGCACAAGCATTACAATGCCGATTATGCTGTTTATTATAATTGGCTCCAGCGCCTGCGCAGAAGTGAGGGCAAGCCATGTAATGACTGCAAGGATGACTATCGTGATGATCGGGCCAAGCTGGCCATCGTTTGCCATCCGGTATCTCCCGCCTTAGCTTTTTGCGCTTAGTGCTAGAGCGTAATCCCTGCAAGGTTTAGCAATATCAAAAGTGCCACCCCTGCTATGCCGCCAAATACCGTTATGAGCACGCTCCATATATTGATAGGAATGTTTATTGCAGGAAAGAGGTTTACCAGCCAGAGTATTATTATCCCGATGAGGCTGTTTACCACAAGCCATGCAAGGCTGCGTCCTGACCGTAAAACTATGTAAATTATCAGGATTATTACCACCAGGCTAAGTATCGGCCCCAGGCCAGCGATTGCCATAACAATATTCCTGATCCGAGTTTTATTAAATTATCTGAGGCGCTTTACACTTGCATCCTCTTTTTAAAAACTTTTAATTGGATTTTTCGCGCCAGATGGCGGGCGGGTCATCTTCCTAAGCCTGCCTTTATATATTAGTGGATAGCTCATCCCCTTTTCCATGTGCGAATTATTTCAAGCAGCCTGGAATTGTCAATCCTGCCGGCCTTCCACTCTTCCAGATGGAAAAGCATCTCCTCATCAGAAACAGCCTGCTGGCTGCATGCCTTGCAGTAAGCGCCTGCGCAGTCCACCCCTTCCTCATCAAGGTCCTTAATGCCATTATAGCAGTTCTCGCCGGGGGAATAGTAGCGCGGCGGCGGGTTGCACTTGTTGTTTTGGCACCCTGCAGCGCACTGCACGCTCTCAAAACCATAATTCTGCCCGGGAGCGCCACTATTGGCATTGCAGTAATATTCCTTGAGCCTGTTTGCATCAAGGCACACATCAGGCATCAGCCCCTTTACAACAGCGCCGGTGTCATAATTGCGGTATGAAAAGTTCGTGTCCCCTGCCCTGAAAATATTGTGGTCATCGCTCTCGCGGCAGAATGATGAAATGTTCTGGTCATTGCGCGTGCATACATTGCCTATGCAAAAGATATTCTGGTCAGGGCTGCACTGTGTGTCAAGCGCGCCATTGTATAGGCAGCTCCTCCCTGCCACATTCTGGTCTGCATACTGCGCGCAGGCCCCCTGCGAGCACGAATCGCACGGGTACATGCCAAAGGTATAGCTAGGCCCAGTTGTGCATCTTGCCTCCCGCACTTCGCATGAGACCCCAGCGCAGCTTGGCACGAGCATGTTGTTGCTATAGCATTCATCGCCTACCGAAATTGTCATCCAGTTGCCGTCATATCCCCTCTGCCGCGAAGTGAGCGTGCCCCCTGCAGCAAGGTTATTGCCATCAGGGTCATTGCAGTAGGTGCTGGTATCTGCAACCTGTGTGCATGTTCCCATCACGCAATAAAACCCTTGCGATGTGTTGCAGTTTGAGTCCTGCCCCGTGTAATAATTGCACATCTGGACAGGCGGCGCCGGGGGCGCGCAGGCCCCCGCATTGCATGAATCGCACTGGTATGTCCCAAAATCTGGCTTTCCGGCCTTGCATGTGACTTCCCACACTGAGCAATTGCTGCCCGAGCAGCTGGCGGAGAATGTGTTTCCCGCAAGGCACTTGTCAGGCTCTGTTTGTGTCATGAACCTTCCCGCATAATCCCTGTAGCGGGCGCTTACATTCCCTGCAGAAGTGAACGTGTTGCCGTCCGAATCATTGCAGTAAACATTTGGATCCGCGACTGTTTGGCATGTGTAATCCACGCAGTATTTCCCCGCAGGGCACTGCGTGTCAGCGTATAATTCATAGTTGCAGCTGATCGCAGGCAGCTGCGTGCAGGCCCCGTTGCTGCAGGCAAGGCAGGGGTATTCATTGAAAGCGTATGGGAAAATGCCTGAAGGCGAGCATGTCGCTTCCCTCACCTTGCACTGGCTGCCGCTGCAGCTTTCAACGAACTGGTTTACGTTCAGGCAGTCGTCCCCGATGCCGGTTGCAGTGCGGAACGCGCCGTCATAATCCCTATATCTTGCGCTGATCTGGCCCAAAGTCCCGAGGTTGTTTGCGTCCGAATCGCTGCAGCTAGTTGTGGGGTCTGCAACCAACTGGCAGGTATATGAGGTGCAATAGATGCCGCTGCCGACATTGCATTGGGAATCGCCATTTATCATGTAATTGCAGCTATCCCCAATATTGCCGGCAAGGGCCGACGGGGCGTACATGAAAAAAGAAACCATCAATGCCGCTGCAAGAACAAATGCCCTCATTGCACTACCCGAAAAATCCTGGAATTTATTTTTTAGTTTCCTTTCCGCTTTTCTTCAAAATGAAAAATGCGATCCCTATTGCAAGCAGGATGAGGATTATTGCCCCGCCAACATAGAGCAGCGTGTTGTCAGGCGCAGTTGGGGCTGCAGCGGACTTTGGGGCTGCTGCCTGTTGTTGCTGCTTTTGCGCTTCCTTAAAAGTTACGCTGTTGTTGCCTGCTATGACCCCTTTTGCCGTGAGTGTTTCCCAGCTGCCGTTGATTATCGCGCTTTCGAATTGCTGCGGCGCCTTGAGCTCATATGAAATCGTGGAATTTTTCACCTTGTCCCCATAGAGCACCCAGCTTATCTTGCCGTCAAATTTTGTTGCCGCAGGAAGCGAGCCCGTAACTTCCCAGCCCGGGGGTATGAACTCCGTGACTATTATGCCATTAGGCTTTTCGCCTACGAACGAGAGCTTCAATTCAACCGTGGTTTTTTCCCCCGGAGCCGCACCTGATGGCATATCCCTCTCAACTGAGATTGGCGAGAGCGCAAATGCGAGGCCTGAAATAAACACCATTGCAATGAAAATTGCCAAAACCGAATTTTCCATCCCGACCACCATCCTCAGCTAGGCACGGCCTCGTCGCACCTTGCCCATCTTTCGATTATCTGGAGCAATACATTGTTGTTCACGTTTCCCTGCGCCCACTGTGAAACGTATTCCAGCAACTGCTGGTCTGTGAGCGGGCAGAGGGGAATGCGGAAGTTGCCTGCGATTGTGACACTTCTTGATCCAACAATAGGCCCGTTTGAGTCCATCGTCGACCAGTTGCCGTCAAAAGTGTATGTGTCCCCCGGCTGCGCATCCGCGGGCACTGCAAGAGCGTAGCCAAACCTCTCAGCCACAACCCCCGTGCTGTTCCTGACAACAAACTTGATGAGGCTGTTGCCATCTATTCCCTGCAAAAAATCATGGTCGAACGAATTCACGTTCCCGTAGAACGTGAGCACGGTATTTAGAGCGTGGGGAAAAGCGTCGCGCACAATGATCCCTGGGAAATTCGAGTTCGGCTGTACCATAAGCTCAACGGCAACGAATCCGCCTGCAACAGCCTCCGGCAGGATTGTCCTTGTCACGATCGCTGCTTCCCTGATCAGCGGGGGCTGCTGCGGATTATTCCCAGCCCCGTTTTCATCTGGTTCCTGCTGGTCATTGCCCTGCTGGTTGGGGCCTTGAGAATCTGTGGGCTGCTCCCCTGAGCCGCTGCCCTGTGGTGTCTCATCAGGAATCACCTGCTGCCCGCCCTGTGGCGGGGCATCTGCAGGGCTGACAANNGGCATCTGCAGGGCTGGCAATAAAAAGCTCGATTGTATACCCCTGCGTGCCAAATTCCCTGCTCAAAGGCCCCGCACCGATATTTGCCATCACCCTTCCAAGGGGAAAATTATCAGTGCTAATGCTCTTGCTCACTGACCTTACGCCCGCTTCGCTGAAATGATTGGAATAAAGGCGCGTGAAATTGTTGCCGTCATATAGCTGCCCGTTTGAAACGCCAATGTCAAAGTTGGTCGTGAGCCTCACTTCCAAAGGCTGGCCGGCAACAATCGTCTGCCCAGAAATAGGCGATGTTATTGTCACCCGCGGTTCGGTGATCGCCATGGCTGAAACTGAAATCAAAAGTAGAAAAAATAGTGTAAACCTCTTGTTCATCCCCTAATACAGAATTTTCTATTATTTAAACCTTTCTTTGCGGTTTTTGTTCAAAATTTTTGCAGATACTTTGCTGGCTGAAAGGAATGAGAGTCCAGCTCACGCACGCACTTTTACGCTTTCCATCTCATCCACAAGCCTGAGCATGTGTTTGCGCCCGTCGAGCTTTTGGGCGAGCCCTGCCATTGTGTTGAGGCGCTTTCTCGTTTCCCTATCTTTTGTGTATTTGCGCAGCAGGTCTTCTATAATCGGCTCGGGAGTTTTGTAATCGAGCCTTGCGCCAAGGCCCATTGCCTGTATTTGGCTTGCGTTAGATTCCTGCTCGAAGTGGAATAGGTCCGGAATCGAGAGCACGGGCTTTGAAAGGCATACTGATTCCATTATAGTCGAGTGGCCGCCGCCGCAGATGACTATCGAGGATTTTGCCATCATTGTGAGCGGATCAGTGACCATTGCGTGCGCGCGCACGTTTTTCGTTTCCTGTATGCTTTGCGCGTTCGGGCCTGCAACGAGGTCAAATGTGTATTCAGGCATTTGCCTTGCAATGTTTGTGAGCTTGTCGAGGACCTGCCTGCGGTAGCCAAAGCCGCCTATTGAGGCGAACACCGAGTTTTTCCTCCCCCTTGCCTTTATTTCGGACTTGTTTTTCCTCACAAGCGGCCCGATATATTCCACTTTCCCGATCATTTTTGGCGTGAACACGAGGTTGTGGCTCGAGATCGTATAGGGCGGTGCAAAGTCAGGGATGAGAAGCTTATCCACGCCCGATAAGGCCGAGTTATTGAGCTTTTTCACCGCGTTCCCGATCCACCTCACGCTCTCCTCGTGCTCTGAAAAGAACTTTTCCACATTCGTCTGGTTGAGCACCATCCAGAACGGGATGTGCTTTGTTTTTGCAATGAGGGATGGGAAGTAGAAGCTGTCGGAGATGATGAGTTCCGGCCTGAATTTGTCGATTATTGAAACATGCCTGAGGAAGCTTGTCGGGCTGCTCCTTTTCACGGTTGTGAGGATCGAATCCTTGATGTCGAGCGCGCCGGCTTTTCCGACCAGCTTTATCTCCGAGGGCACCTCAAATGCTTCAAGGCCGCATTTTTCCAAAAATTCCTTTGCATACCCATAGGACGCGAAAGTCACGTCATGGTATTTTGCGAGCTGCGTGCCTGCAGCTATCGTCCTTGTGGTGTGGCCAAGGCCTTCTCCGCAAAAGTAATAGAGGATTTTCATCAGAACTATTTTGGCATATTATGCTATTTAAACGCACTGCTTAGTGCAGTTCGCCCCGTTTTTTGGAATAATGTTTTGGGATTGGGGCTGACCTTGCATGTTGGCTCTTTTTTCACAGAGTGCTTGAGGTTGTCCTTGTTTGTGCGAATGCTGCCGCTCTCACTTCCTGCGCAAGCCTGCTGAGTTCTTGCAGTGTCATGTCCGCGAATTGCTGCATATTCGTGTCCGGTTTTGTGAGCATGAGCTTTTCCTCTGTTCCGAGTGTGAATTGCCCCTCAAATTTCTTCTTTTTGAGGTTTTCCTTGTACTTGAGGTACTTGAGCATGAAGATTGTTTTCCGGATGATTGCCTGTTTTTCAGTTTGTATGGTTATTCCTTTTGTGGAAAGGTAGTAGAGGTCGATGATGTCCCTTGCCTTGAATCCCCTTCGGGTAAGCATTGCCCGAGCTTTTTCCGCCCCAATTTCTTTTAGGGTGTAGCAATAAAGCATTGCCGTTTTCGTCGCGAGGGCGCAATATTGAGGGTATTCGAGCCCGAGGGATTCGGATAGTTGGGGCGTTAAGGGGAGCAGGGGCATTTTTACCGGCTTTTCAATGAGTTCTTCAAGGAAATTCACCTGTATTTTTATGAACGCTTCGCTGCTGTCCGATGCCTTGTACCAGAATTTGAATGTGGCGAAGCGGTTGCTTGACCCGAATTCCGTGTAGCGCCGCTCGTGCTTGTGGGGCAAAAAATCCAGCCCCAGCCTTTTCGCGGCACTCTCATAAAGTTCCAATAACTGTGTTATCTCTCCTGAGAGCATTCTTCTCACTGCTTTCTCGCTCTTTGCTTTGAAATCCTCCTGCCTGATCCATGTGAAATCAAGGTCTTCCGAGAAGCGGTAATAGCCAAAGTAAGCCTTTGTCAGGCATGTCCCGCCTTTGAAGGTGAATTTTTCCCTGAAGTATCGCGACTTTTCCAGTTCGAGGAGAAGGCCCTGCAGGTAGAGGTCTTTTTCTATGTATGTAATGTTTTTCGCCCCTAACTCGCTGCCTATCAGGTTTATCATTTCAGGAGGTATCATGTGAGTTTCGCCGCCGCTTCCCTTACGGATTTTGAATAATTTCTTGCATACTCTGCCATTTTTTTATGGTCTGCGCTCTCAGCCCATTCTATAAACTCGTTCCAGATTGCTCCATTATTCACTGAATTGTGCTTTCTTATGTGCACGAGATCCAGTACCGTCTTTTCAAGATCGGAGTAGATTATGGCGCCTTCCCTCTTCACCCCGAACCCAAAGAGCTTTTTTCCCAGTTTCACGAATTTCACCCTGTGGCCGAGTATTTCCATAGGCTTGGGGCGGAATATCGTGTCTGAGACCACAAAGTCAACCGTGAAAACTTCATGGGTGATGTTGTTGAGCTTGATGGCAGATTCCAGTCCAAAATACCAGTTGGAGACTTTCTTGTACTCCATTGCCCTTCCAATAGCCTCGTATATTGAAGGCGTGCCGGATTTGAGCCTGCGCTCCTGCAAGCCCGGGATGTAGAAAAAACCGCGCAATACCCTCAGGAGGTACTTGTTCGTGAACAGGTACATGAGAGCCGTGTTGTATGGCAGCCCGACCCCGCTGCATATTCCCCTGAGCTCTTCCCTTGAGATGTAACGCTCCTTCCTGAGCAGCAATTTGCGAACCAATATCCTGAAACGCATTTATATCACAATTTAATATATATTAGTAAATTATAATATAAAGTTATCCGTATTGCTTCGCCATGCTTTGACTCTATAATTATGAGTATAACCCAGCAACTGCTCCGCTTCTAGCAGTCCAGGAAAATAGTCCGGGTAATATTTCACGGTGGCTATCAACTGCGATAAATGCCAAAAAAGACTTTCGCGGTACGATAATGCACTTTGCCCTTAATTGGGCACTCGCGATAGTCGGGCGTCTTGGTATATGTTTCAAAGCGTCTATGGAATGGCTGCAAGCGGTACCAGATTCTTTTGCGGGAGCAGCATTGTGGTTTTTGTGTACTGGCAAGTAGGTGGTTAAATTTCTCGATCTACTCTGTAAAATAGTCCTCTTTTTTCATATATTCTTCCTGTGTAAACTAGGTAGTTGAATGTTTGCCCGAAGTATTTTTGTTTGAAATCGTGTTTTAGTTTTTCCCAGAGTTCTTCTTTTGTTTGAGGTTGTTTGCGTATTTCTATTAGTATGCGTTCGTGTATGTCTTCCATTCTTTTCCATTTTGTTGGGGATTCCTCTGGTTTTCTTGCTTCTTGTAGTACCTCTGATTTTTTTGACAGGATTTCTGCTACGTCTTTGTCATATAGTACTTTGAATAAACCGTTGCGCATTATTTTTGCTGTTTGGATTACATCCACAGGGGTTATTTTTTCTTGTAGGTTTGCTTTTGCGTTTGCTATTACTACATCTTCTATTTTTCTGTTCGCAAGTATTTCAGCTAGTTCTATATCTTCAATGTCTGTCATTTGTTTAATCATGTGAAGTGTTCTGGCGGCTTCTCTTTCTATTTCTTCTCTTGCTTCGCTTGCCAAGTATGGTTTTATCATTTTATTTGTATAAACGATTGAATATTTTACATCTTGCAAGTTATTTTTGTCATATTTTGGATTGTTTAATCCGTCTTCTCCTATTGTTGTGAAAACTTCGGCTTTTCCTAGTAAAAGTTTTCGGGTTATACTTTCTGATGTGTATGGTCTTGCACCGAGCATATAGTCCACTTCGGGGGTATTTAGTTCTCTTTGGATTATCTTGTGTGTTTCCGGGGTTGCTTGTGTAGCAATGCTTATCCTATCACCGCTTGTGCCTTGGAATGGGTCGATTTTTTTGTATGCTTTGATGAATGGCTCGAATACTCTTGGGTGGTACATTTGGGGGATATGTGCAAGTAAGCCGATTCCGGCGGGGGTTTGCTCTTTTTTTATTCCAATTTGGCTGAGGATAAAGGCTTGTGTGGGTTCTTCTTCGTCTGCAAAATTAAGGTAATTTAGATAACCCGTTATTTTGGTGATTGGGGGTGTTTCTAGCGCCCACTTTGTTTCTTCTTGCTCTATTTCCAAAACTTTGAGGTATGTAAAATTTTCCTTTTTTGGTTTTCCTTTAAAATAGTCGTATTCAAACTGTTTTTGGCCTTTAACCATTACAGTTTTGTTTATGAATGCTATATACTGAATTCCATCAAAAGCAAGCCTTATTGGCTGAGCACTCCCAAACTCACTATCTAGATAATGCTCATTATATTGACCAATGATAAGTACTCCATGTAATTCAATGACTTCGCTTGAGGATGCCTTATTGAACTTATACTGTAGCTTTTCAGCAGAGGCTTGCAGGTGTGGCAAAGAAGATTCTAACCTTCCGGCATATTTTCCTAATCCCGAAAAAACATATTTCATGTCTAACAACACAACGCCAAAAAACTTAATCAAATCTAATTAATTTTCGATACTTTTTAACCCAGAATTGTCTGAAAAATAGATGACGAATATTCTTTCATTATCTAATTGAAATTCTAATCAAGGTTGATTGCCGAAGCCAATTCATGCAGCGTTTTAATCAGAATTCCGGCCAGTTGATATTTGAAGCCTCCAGTGGGGGTTGAACCCACGACCTGCGGTTTACAAAACCGCCGCT
>DUGC01000089.1 GCA_013331625.1 Candidatus Iainarchaeum sp.
GGTGTTGTAGAGCGTTATTGTTGCACTTTGGCTCAGCTGCGGCAAACTGCTTTGGTTGAGCGTGATTTTGCCCTGTGTTATGTTGAGGCCTGTGTCAAGGTTGAGGCGGTCGTCTTCCCCTGCAGTTATTTTTACAAGAAGGATGTTTTTGCCTGCGTACGAAATTTTCCCGAAAGCAGATATGCCTATTTCGAGGCTGTGCATTCCATTGATGTCGGTTGCGTTGAAATCGGGCTTGATGTCAAATTTCGTTGCTATTGGCATCGCGCAGCCGAATATGTTTATATGAGGCCTTGCCGCGCTTGAAGTATCGGGGCACCTGTCAATTGCGTCCGGCACCCCGTCAAGGTCGTTGTCTGTCTGTGGTGGCGGGCTTACGGGGGGCCCTGCGCACGCATACGCGCCGATGCTGCCGCCATTTCTCCCATTCGTGCAAAGAACCGAGCCCTGCTGCAGGCTGAATCCGTCATCATTTGTGAAAAAAATGCCGTCTGTTCCTGCGGGATTTGACATATCGCTAAAGCCCGGGTCCTCGTTAATGCTTAAAGTGTCAAACCCGAGCTGCCCTTTCCATTCTGCCCACCTGTATGGGGGGTAGATTCCCCACGCGCTTGCGTGGTGGTCTTTGTATTGGAATGAACCCGGGCCCCTGAGGGGATACCATGAATTGTTGTTCCAGAATGCTATTTCCGTGTTGATATCCATTGCATAAAACGCGAGGCTGTAATTGTAGAATATGTTGCCATAAATTTCGTGGCCAACTGTCTTTCTGCCGAGGTGAATCGGGTCGTTTTTGTTGTTGCCAATAAAAGTGTTGTTGCGGATTTTGAGGTTTGGCGAGGTAAGTGCATTGCTTGAGCCTGAAAATTCGATGAATGCGGAATGCCCGTCTTCCACGCTGCTCAAAAGGAGGTTGTTGTGGATATCGACACCGGAGTAATTTGCATCGCTTGCAACTATCCATCCTGTTGCGCCCCTTTCTTTCGTAAGGCCAGGGCCTATCACATTATTGTAAATCCGCAGGCCGGAATACACTGCCCCCAAATCCGCCGCTCTTCCCCAAATTTTTATGAAGTCCCGCCTGTGCATTGTCCTTGATGGATCAAAAGGGTTATACGGCAGATAACCGTCCCATACTGCGCCGCCATAGATCCTATTGTGGTGGATCGAGACATTGCTAAGCGTTGTCCTGTCCGAGCTCATTGCAACCCCAAGTTCCACGCCGCACCCTGAGAGCTCATTGCGGAAAATTTCTATATTCGAGTAGGTGGCTGCAAAGCTTGGGGATTCAGAGCCTGAAATGAGGCAATAAAATGCATTGGCGATATTGTTGTCGTGGATTGAGAGGTTGCTGCCCCAAAAGCTTATCCCTGTCCCTAAAGTCCAATAGTCGCCAGAACCCCTGATACGCTTATACATGTCCCTGATTGCCAGGTTCTTTATCTCAACATTGTTTCCCCTTCCAAATACCCCTGAAAATGAGTAGTTGTTGTCAAACCCCGTTCCTGTGGCCTCTATTGCCCCGTTCTGCCCCCCGTCTATTGTGATATAATCTTTTTTGTCAATATATATTGCGGCTATTTCCTTTGTGGTGTAGTCGTTTGGCAGGCCCCTTGTATAAAATGGCGGGATATATGCTGACCAATAAGGCGCAGACATCTTGGCGTCCGGCTCAAAGAGGATTGTGATGGGGCTTCCAGGCTGGCCACTGCCCAAGATATTAATCGGTTTCCCTATCGTGCCGCACAGGTGCACTGTTGTCCCCGGCCCTATTTTTCCCTGTTCGCTGCCCCAGTTGGCTGCGCTGCTTAGCCATTCCAGAGGATATGCGTTTTCGCATGACGCCCCGTCAGCTGTTCCCGCTTCGCTGTTTGCGATGTAGATTTCTGTGCCGGATGCATTTGCGCAAAACAGCAGGATTATTGCGGCCGGAAGTATCCATTTGTTTTCCATGCTTTTTCGCTTTTATAATGCCCTGAGCTTGTATTAAATCATGGTGCCTGCCATGGATATCGCTAAAAGCCCCGCTTTGCCAAAATCACGAGTCCGCCGGTTTTAACGGATGGCCCAAGCATAAATAAAATCACGGCGCGGGGTTTTCACAAAAATCACATTGTACTCTTTTCCAGCATCCCTGCCATGTATAACGGCCTGCAGAGCGCGTCTATTTTTCCGGGGTGGGTGAGGATTATCCTTTTTTTTGCCGGGTACCCCTTGAACTGTGAGGGGCTTTTGCCTATCCCCCCGACTTCGATCACGGCATCATCAATCACGTAGTCTGGTGTTTTCCTTCCGCGTTCCGATTTGAGGTAGTTGATGCCGAACCCGAGGAATTTCATCGAGTCGGTAAAGAAGTCTTCGCGCACAGCGCCTATGCAGTCACGGTAATTTTTGTAGAGCAGCCGGTAGGGAAGTGCAAGGAGTATTTTGGGCTCTTGGAGCACATTGGTGCCTTTTGGCCTGACGCGCTTTAGGACGAATGCTTTTTCAAATAGTTCGCAGTATTTTTCTGCCTTGTACCTTGTGATATTGAGGTTTTTTGCAATTGTGGTATAACTCATATTTTCTACAGGGGAGTTTGCGATGAATGCCATGAGCCTTCGCATGTCCATTGCCTCCTGTGGCGTTGCCCTGCCTGTAAGTATTATGTCCCTGTTGATTATTGTTTCAAGCATGTTGCGGAAAATAGGGGGCAAATCAGTTTTGCCAAGGGCAAAAGGATAGTTCCTGAACTGGAGGTAGCGCTCAAAAAGCGCCTCTGAATGGATTGTATTCCCGTAGTATTCTTTTGCCGCAGTTTCGCTGAGCAGGCCTTCAAATGAAAGTGGCGGTATGGACTCGTTTTTTTCAAAATAAATGAATTCGCGCAATGAAAAAGGCGGCACGTAAACCGGGCGGATGCGGCGGGAAAGGTCATAGGATGAATCGTGGAGTGAAATGGATGAGGAGCTTGTGAATGCCACGTTTATTTTCAGGAAGTCGGATATTTTTTTTATCTCCATTTCAAAGCCTGGGTAGGCATGCACTTCGTCAAGCAGCAGAAGTTTGACCCCTTCCTCCTCGGCCTGTTTTGCAAATGAAAAAATGCCGTTCTCGGGCTTTTGGGTGTCAAGCGAGATGTAAATGCAGTTTTTTGTTTCTAAGAGTATCTGCTTGAGGATGATTGTTTTACCTGCCCCCCTCGGGCCTACAAGGGCAATGAAGATCCGCTGCGGCAGGTAGCGGGCTATTTGCGCGAAGACAAATCTCTTTTTTGGGTATGCTTTGGCATCCTCACGCGCCCTTTCACTCAGTTCCGCTATCTCTTTGTCCATGCAAGCAATTGGTGCCAAAAAGCTCTTAAAACTATCATTTTAGTAAATAGATTAGCCAAAATGCATGCATTTTGGTAAATTGAGATGACAAGATGCAATACGGGGGATTTAGGCCGCTAAAACCCGGGCACGCTGAAGGCCAGC
>DUGC01000066.1 GCA_013331625.1 Candidatus Iainarchaeum sp.
GACGAGGTAGGAAAGCTCGTTGACCTGCTTGTTGATGAAGCAACAGGGAACGTTGAGTATCTTCTCGTGGAAGTTGACAGGGAAAGCAAGGTCGCAAAAAGGATCGATGCTAAGGACCGCGTCATCGAGGTCCCCTATTCCGCAGTCACGGCCGTGAGCGACGTGTTCATCGTGGATGAGNNTTGATGCGGCAGCACTGAATGCGGCCATTATTTCCTTTTCGCCAAGGCCTTTTGAAATCGCCTGCCTCATTGCGGCGAGCAGCTCCTCGATTTGCGTGTAATTTTCATAGATCAGCTCGGCCGCTTTCCTGTTTCCATCAATCTGGCCCATGAATTTTTTCCTTGCCGCTTCCTGAAGGGCCTGATGGTGCTCAAGGCCTGATGCCCTCCTGCCTGATTTAACCGCAGCTTCCCTTGCCTTGGGAGCCTGCGAGGAAATGGAATTGGAGATTGTTTCATTGAGGAAGGAACTGAGCGATTCCAGCGCTCGCGGCTCTTGTTTTACGTGGTTTAGCCTGAAAGGGTAGGTAAAATCAGCATATGCCACAGGGGAGAATTTTTCCCTTTGGACAGTGTAGAATTCATTCACTTTCCTGCATATATCCTCAGTTTCCTTAGCGGTTAGTTTATTGGCCGGCGCATTCTTGTTTTTTCCAAGCGCATAAAATATTTCCTCTGCAATGGGCNNAATGGGCGGGGAGATTACCGCCGCCCCGATCAGGGCGCGTATGGCATCTTTTTGCGAATTTGCAAATACCCCCGAAAGCTGCAGGGGGGCAATTTCCTGCGGGTTCAGGCCTGAAATGGGGGGCGCAGAATATTTTAGTCCTTTTTTTATCTCCCTTCCCGCCCATTTTTCGTTTTTTGCGCATGCAATTATTGTGCCGTCCTTTGATGTGAGTACCATGTTGCCCTCGCCCAAAAGCTCCAGAATGAGAGAGTGCTCGAAGAATTTTATTTCAATGATCCTGTCGGGGAAGTGCTGCCTTACTGAAACGATTTTCTTGTTATAGAGCTCTTTTGCAAGCACTGATGCAAGGGTGGTTTTCCCGTGGCGCGCGGGAATTGAATAATCCGAAATGTATGGCACCGCGTTTGCTATGATCAGGTCTTTTGACCCCTGCTTTGTGTGAAGCTTTAGCTTTAGCACGCCCCCTGAAATTTCAGAGACCTTGTTGACATATGAGTTCTCAAGCAGGGCTGAAAGCTCGAGTACAAGGTATGCCACCGTGATATTGTCAAGCTGCGCCATGGCAATATTTATGCTGGCCGAGTATTAAATTCTGAGTTGTTGGTTCTGGCAGGCGCATTTTCCTGCCGTTTCGCCCCTGATTTGCTGCAAGAGCCCCAAACTGTTGTTTGAATGCGCAGCCAGCCCCCCCGTCGAAGACGGTGCGTCGCANNAACACAATGGCTTAATTTATGGCCCACCTCCAACAGGAGGTAGCCGTCGCTCCCATCCTCCCAAGAGGATTCCGCCAACCCAAGTTTGCAGAAACCGCCGAAACGGTTGTTGTTCACAAGTTTTATATAGTCGGGATCTGTATTATTGCCATGCAGCCAAGAGGCTTTTTTGCAAGGTCAGGCCAGAGCGGCACGGAATACCTGCTCATCTTGGGCGGGGCCGCTGCAGTGATTGTGATTGTTTCAGTGCTTGTCCTCAACATGCTTGGCAGCACAAAGCAGGGCACCGGAAGCGATTACAATGCTTTTTCAAACACCCTGCCATGCACGCCCCCGCAGACAAACCTTTATGCGTACTGGAAATTTGATGAGGGCGCGGGAAGCGGCACTGCAGGGGACAGCGCGGGGGACTTTGACGGCACACTTACAGGCATGGATGCCGCAACTGCATGGAAGAGCGGGTCTGAGTGCAAAATGGGCGGATGCCTCTCTTTTGATGGCGCAAGCGATTATGTGAATGTGCCAAATTTCACGTGGGATTATAGCGGGCCCGTGACGGTGTCATTTTGGATTAATGCAGCGGACAAGGCTTTTTCATTCCCATTCATAGGCCCTGTAAGCACTAATACAGACATTAGGTTTGGGCCCATTATCTGGAATGATGATTATCTTTATTGGGATTACGGAAACTTGACAACAACCGGCCGGATCAAGGAATATTTCTATCCCTATTTCGATAACTGGACCCATGTTGTTCTTGTTTCCAAAGGGAAGGGCGGCAACTACAAGGCAATTTACCTTAACGGGGAATTGGTAAACTCAAACACCTCCTCAGATGGGCCTGAGGGATTGCCGGCAGGGCTTACTATCGGGAAGGGCACAGATGCGGGAAAATATTATCAGGGCCGCATGGACGAATTCATGGTCTATAAAACAGCCCTTTCCGGCTCGCAGATAAAGTACCTCTATGCGTGCGGCAGCAAATGAGCAAATCGCAAAAACCCGAAAATTAAAATCCTGATTTCGGATACCGGGATTTTTTGAATTAGGGCTAAGTGCATGTTTTTTTATTGTATTCCAGCCAAGTTCTATCCATGAGGCCGCTCATTGTGCTTGCAATTACAGGCAGCATCGCTGCTGTGCGCTCCTTTGACCTGTGCCGCGAGCTTTGCCGCAGGGGATTTGATGTGCAGGTTGTGATGAGCGGGGCGGGAACCGAAATGATAACCCCTCAGGCCATGGAATTTGCATCCGGAAGGGAAGTAATCACAAGGATAGGGGGAAAAATAGAGCATGTGAAATTCTTCGGGAAAAACGGCAAGGCATCGCTGCTCCTGATCGCGCCTGCGACCGCAAACACGATAAGCAAAATTGCAATGGGGATTGATGACACTGCAGTGACCACTTTTGCAACCGTTGCGATCGGCACGAAAAGGCCCGTGCTCCTTGCCCCTGCAATGCACAGGCCCATGTATGAGCACCCGATCGTCATTGAAAACCTTGAAAAGCTCAGATCAAAAGGCGTGAGGGTGATATCGCCGCTTGAGGAGGAGGGCAAGGCAAAGATCGCGTGCATTGAGGAAATAATTTTCGAGGCTGAAAGGGCGCTTTCACACAAAAGCTTTGCCGGAAAAAAAGTGCTCATCGCTTCAGGGGCTTTTGGGGAAAAAATTGACGACATCAGGCATATTACTAACACCAGCACCGGAAAGCTCGGGGCGGAACTGGCGCGCAGGCTGGGGGTTGAGGGCGCGCAGGTGAAATTCATTGGCAACGGCCCTGTAGAAAGCGGTATTGATGCCATTGAGGAGCATTATGCTGATGGCCTAGAGCGGAAAGTGATGGCCGAGCTTGAGAGCGGATATGGCTTCTTTTTCTGCCCTGCCGCAATACCCGATTTTTCGGTAAAAAAATCCATCGGGAAGGCAAGTTCATCAAAAAAAATTAGCATTGATCTAATTCCGCGCGAAAAACTGATTGGAAAAGTGAGGAAAAAATTCCCGCGCCTCAGAATTGTCGCATTCAAGGCGGTGTGGAAAAAGCGCAGGAATGAGATGGAAAAAATTTGCAGGGAATTCGTGAAAAACAGCGGCCTTCTCGCTGTTGCCGCAATTGACCTTTCTAAATTCACTCCCGACGCGGCGGAGAGGGAGATGCTCTTTTACAGCGCGGGTAAAAAGAAAATCCTGAAAGGGACAAAAGAAAAAATCGCCAGGGAAATCATTGAACTCTGCTCAAGACAAAAAAATTGAAAAGTCCCCGCCAATAGGCACCGGGCATTCAAGGGGTGCATGCAGCCCTGTTCGGCTGCGCTTCCCCAAGCACACTGTCAGTGCGGCAGTCCTTTTGGATTGCAAAAATCAGCACGATCTGCGCGGAGAGCGGCTGCGCGCGGGAGGCTGCGCCCACAAGTATTGAAGGGTTTTCGCATTTTACAATGGCTTTTGCATAGAGCTGCGGGTTTGCGCTTATTTCCTCCTCCTTGAACTGCGGGGCGGCACAGGGGAGCAGGATGCTGTTTTCCGCTCCGGCAGGCCATGGAAGCGGCGCTAGGGCATGTACCGCACTCTTGCGGATAGGCAACGTGTTTTTTTCCGAAAACTCGGGCCATTGGGCATATGAATTGTCAGGATTGCGTTGGCGCAAATCAGCAGCATAAGCCACAGCGCCTTCTGTGAGATTCCCGCAGTGGTATTTCCCGCTCTCTGAAGGGCTTATGCAGCTTTGCTTTCTTGTGACTTTGCGGTCAGTTTCAAATTCCTTTAGTTCATAAGTGCAAATGATGCCGCTGCCCTTGAATTTTGAGGAGAGGCCATCCACTTTTTTTGCCATTAGCGCCTCAAAACCATCCCTTGCACCCGCGATCGGGAGCAGGGAATCGATTTCCTGATCAGTAATGAGGGGCGCTGCCAGAGCGCCGGTGCAGCCGCATTTTGCAATCTGGCACGGCCCTAAATCATCAAGCACTTTTCCCGCATCAGTGGAAAGGGCGGGCAGAGATTCGCCGCTCCATTCAACCATTTTCTTATACATAAAGAGCATGCCCGGCCATAATTCCTCATTTTGTGCAATTGCCACCTGCTTGTTCCCGTCGCGCTCTATAATTCCTGCAATTATCTCCGAGCTCACAGAGGGGGATGCGTCATCTTGAATGCTCATTATTTCGCCAAAGGCATCGGGGATCCCGTTGCCGCGCGGCATTATCACGGTGATGCTGTTCACGTCAAACCTTAGGCCCTCTTTTGCGGCAATATCAGAGAGCATTGAACGAAGGGTGCTGTTTGCAAGGGCGGAGAAATTGGAATCTAGCTCTTCAAGGGTTGGAACTGAAGGGGAATTGCTGAACCATACTGGGCTTTGCGCGGAAAAGCCGTTCATCATTATCTGCGACTGCGCACCCTTCACGGCCTTCGAGGCGCTCATTTTCATTTCCGCGCTGATCTTTTCTGCTGAAAAAGCCTGCGGGCCAAGGGTTGGCACGGGCGTTGCCTGTATTGAAAGCAGCACCACTATCGAAACGATTATCGCTATGATCACAAGCGGGAACGCATTTCCCCTGCTGGAACGCATAAGAAAAGGCATGCGTAAGTGAGTAAGAGGCCCATGTATTTAAACCTAGCAATTCCATTCAGGCCCGGAAAGCAGGTATAAATACCCGAGGGCTTTATTCATACTGATTGCAATGGAAATGCCGATCCAGATTTTCATAACCCTTTTTGTGCTAATAGTTGTGGGATCGCTTGTAGTGATGTTCAGCCAGGACCTTTTGGGGGAGAGCAGCGGGAACATAAAAAAATTCAGCAAGGGCGGCGATGAGCCGGCAGGTGCGCAGTTTCTGGAGGTTGATTCCGTAAGCGCGCCGCAGATGGCAAATCTGGTGGAGGAATGCTACCGCCAAAATTACGGCAAGAGCCTCTCGGACCAGCGGTGCTATGTGGTCCACTCGCAAACTGAGAATGCGCTCACAAGGCAGGATGTGGGGGCAGCCCTTGGGAATGCGGATATTTTGGGGGAAGTCGATGAATCGCTTGCAAGGACGTTTTTTATTAGCTGGGATTTTGGAGAAGCAAAGGTGGTGGTGGCAACATGAACCAGCGTGGAATGGAAATGGCAATACAGATATTCATAGTGCTCTTCGTGCTGCTTGCAGTGTCAATGCTCGTGCTGCAGCTCGTCTCAACACAGTTCACAGAGCAGCAGAACAAGCTAAAGGACCAGCAGAAAAAATCCGCGATAGGGCAGATGGCAAAGACCAGCGCTGCCGAATGCGAAAGCCTGTGCACTGACGGGAGCGAGGACAAGCTGGCGCAGTACTGCATAAAATACTTTGATTTCACTTCAGGAAGCGCTGTGAGCGCCTTCGACCAGACAAACTTCAAGGCAGGGGTAGGGGTGTGCGATGACCGCGTTTATTGCACGATGCTCACATCATGCACGCTGCCAAACGGCAGCCAGGTCAGTGCGCAGTCATGCAAGAACATACTGTGCAACTACTGGTCAAAGAACTTCGGGGCAGACAGGGCAAATAAGCTTATCGACGAGTTCATAGCGCCCGGACAGTGCTATGGGAATATCAGCGAGGAACAAAGGCTCTACCACTGGTATAACATGTACTATGACGGCGCGCAAGGCTGTTCATGAAAGGGGCGTGGCCTTGAATGGAGCAGCCTGTATGGGTTTATTTCGGGATAATAATCAGCCTTTTTGCACTGGTGATAGTGTCAAATGTTATCCTTGACAGCCAGGAGCAGGCAAAGGGCCTGCAGGTCAGCAATGCCGTCAAAAAGCTCGGCGAGATGTGCAGCTTTGTATGCAGGTCCGAAATGGATACCCTGCTCACTGAAAGGATCGAGCTTCCAAGCGGCGCGGCTCTGAAGGCAAGCAGGCTCACCCAGTCGATCTGCGCCCAATACCGGGGGGCAGCGAGCTGCGTCCAGTGCCCCTGCGCCCCTGCAAATTATGACCTGAACCTTGATACCCCCGAGCACTTGCAGGCCTTTTCCTCGGCCTCTTTTGAGTGCTCGTTTGAAAGGCTTGCGGCAGGTGTGAAAATTGGATGCAAGGGCTAGCATGGTCACGGAAGTCATACTCTGGCTTGCGGTCATGAGCGTCGTTTTCATAGGCGTGTGGTGGTTTTTCAGCAATTTTTCATACCAAAAGCCTGAAATGGAACGCCTTGAATCAGACATTGCAAAAATCCAGTCCATGGCCAATGAGGCGTGCAGCCATTATTCATATAACTATAAATACAATCCCCTCACCGAGGCCGGGAAGTTAACGGTAAATGATTCGAATATCTGCATCAGCTCAGGCAAGCTTGCCAAATGCAGGCTTGTGGTATGCGGCCCATTGGTAAAAAGGGACCTTGCGCTCGAAAATGCCAGTGACCTATTGGTGAGCAGGGAGAATGGCGGGAGCATTGGTATCTATGGATAGCCGCGGCGTATATTCTATCATTTCGACATTCATGCTTGTGGTCATAATAGTTTTTGTGATGCTCTTCCTCTCATTCATGGGCTCGAGCTCGATCCTTGCAGTCGAGGTCGGCTCAAAGCAGGCCGAGCCTTTGCAGCAAAACAATGCGATAAGGGAAAAAATAACAGGCTGCTGGCATGATTTCAGTGCTCAGGCCATGGAGAGTGTGGACGGGAACTCGTGCCTCACAGGGCAGATAGCAGGATATAGCATAGAAAAGCTCGGATTTTTGGGCTGCAGTGGGGAAAAATGGAAGTTTGGCACAGTTGATGGCAGCAGCTGCAAAAGGAAATTCCCCTACCTTATCAGCATAGGCGATCACAACAGCGGCAGGTGCCTTGGAAAGATGGTGCTCTGTTACGGGAAGTGATGGGAAAAATGGCTGCGACATCAAACATCATGAGCATCGTGCTGATCATGGTGATAGTTCTCACCGGCTGGCTGGTGATTCAGGCAAACCAGTTCAACACTTCAATGCAGGCGCATGAGTCAAGCGTGCGCTACCATGAGCAGCAGAAGGCCGCAGGCGAACTTGCAAGCGTGCTCGAAGTGAGCGAGCCGGCACTTGGCATGAGTGTTTCGGACATGCTTGCAGAAATGGCCTACTCGAGGAAAAGCCGCTCCTCTTTTTTCGGGCAGGATGTCAACTTGGAGGGGCGCGTGGGGCAGATATTGGACAGTGTCTATGGCAAGGGGAATTATTATCTGGAAATGATCCCGCCAAAGGCAAAAATCAGGGTGTATTTTGTGGCCGATAACTCCCAAGGCATGGCAGGGGATATTGACAATCTCAATGCAATGATTCCGGAAATAATTTCAGGTATTGAAGGGGATTACAGCATTGAAACAGCGGCATATGTCATGAGCCGCTTTCCGGGAACGGGATGCGAATCTTTGGAAAATGCTGGCGAATGCTTTGACAGCGCCCTTGCCGATTACGGCCCTGAAGGGGAAGAAGGCACCCTAAGCGGCGAAAACTGCCCTAAAGAAGGAAGCGGGATTTACAACAAGTATTTTGCGCGCGAACTTAAAAGGCCCTCCAGCCCGTTTTTCCTCATGGAGGATGCGATTGATTCAAACTGCGTTACCGGCGCTGATTATAATCGGGTTGTACGCGGGAAATTTTACAAGGACTGGGCAACGGCAACTGCATATGTTGCGCGTGAGATTGATGAGAAAGGGGTTGAATCGGGCGAGCCGACACTCACGTTCATTTTCCCGCTCTCTGATGAGATAAGC
>DUGC01000087.1 GCA_013331625.1 Candidatus Iainarchaeum sp.
GGCTTCGCATTCAAACAACCGTTTGGGGTGGTTTTTGCAAATTTGGGCTGGCGGAATCCTCTTCGGGAGGATGGGAGCGAGAGCTGCCTCCACAGGAGGCAGGCCATATAATTGCGCTTATAATGAAAAAACAGGGCCAATGCCAATATTGAAAATTCCTGAAAGTACTTTAAAATAAAAAGGAAAAGCAGTGGATAGAAAATTTCTATCCAAAGAGGCTTCCAAGGCCTGCAGCTGCTTCTTCTTCGCTTTTCTTGCTGTCTTCCTGCTTTGCCTCTTTCTTTGCCTCAGTTGCCTGCCCTTGTGCCGGAGCTGCCGCCACCGGAGCCGCTACTGCTGCCTTTGAGATAGCTTCATCAATGTTTATGTCTTTAAGTGAAGCCACGAGCGCCTTGACCCTTGACTCGTCAGCCAAAACTCCGGCTGCCTGCAAGACTCCTTTAACATTTGCCTCGTTTATCTCTTTTTTTGCAGAGTGCAAAAGCATTGCTGCATATACATACTCCATCGCCTTTCACCTCTTTAGCTTAAGAATAATTAAGCCCCCTCCTGCGGGACTATTACATCCTTTACGTGTGAGCTGATCTCTTTTGCCTGCCGCTGTGCCCTTACGAGCAGGTCGCCTGCAGTAACAGAGTTCAGTATATCCGCTTCTAGCGCTGTTGCTTTTGCATCCCTGTATGTCTTTGCAAGCAGCATCTCAATTGTTGCCGGGTTTGCAATTGCCGCATTGAACGCGAGGTTGAATGCGCCGCGGTGGGCTGACATGAAATCAGAGAACACTTTTTCAGTATCAATATCAAGGACATCTGCCTTGAAAATATCCTTTCCTTCAAGCACTGCAACAACCTTCATGCCGACCTTGAATGGAAGGATATTGAGCTTTGAGAGGGTGCCTGCAACGGCAGGGCTTACTGCTTCCCCTGCCTTTGTGACGACCTTGTCTTCAAGTATTGCAATGCTTGCGCCCTGAACTGCAACCTTGAGCCCTGCTGCCTTGAGATCGCTAAGGGCAGGCCCCGGTGGCAGGCCTGTATCGCCTGCAGGGACTGATATGTCCTCTTCGGCTATGGCCCCGACCTTTGCCGGAACTTTCCCCTTGTTCTTTTTTATGAATGCAAACAGCTCAAAGGGGTTCATGCCTGTAAATATCACTGCGCAGTTGGCCTGCGCAAAATCAGCTATCGCCGCAGTATTGCCGGTTTCAGCCAATGCCTTCCTAACAACCTTTGTCTTTGATACCTTTACAACCGCCTTTCCATGCAGCTTTTTCCTTATCTGCTGGAACAGCGCGGCAGGAAACATCCTGATGTCTGCAACTGCAATGATCGGGTACTTTCCGATGAGCTGCTTGACGCTTTCAAGCTGCTGCTCTTTCCATTTGCGGTTGTGAGATGTCATTTTTTCGCCTCCGCAACAGCCGGCGCCTTGGACTGGGCAGATGAAGCGTCATACTTCACGCCCACTTTCACAGCAATCCCCATTGAAAGCTTGAGCATGGCTGACTTGATGCTCCCTTCCCTGTTGGGAAGGACATTCACCACTGAATTGTAAATTTCAAGGAAGTTGTCGGCAACTGTTTCATCCTGGAAGCTTTCCTTGCCGACCATAGTGTGTATTACGGGCATGAACTTGCCTTTCTTGTTGGTGACCTTTGTGAACGTGCTCGCCCCTCTGAGCGCCTGCTCAAGGTTTGCAACTGTTGGCTGGATAGGCTTTGGCATCTTGCCTTTTGGCGCAAGCTGCTGGCCCAAATACTTTGCTACTGCAAGGATTGCGGGCCCTTCAGCCAAAAACACGTTATAGTCCCTCAAAAGCAGGTCGACATCCTTCTTTTTAAGGTTGGGGACATCGGTTGCAAGGATTACGCGCGCAACCTTGCTTTTAATCTCTTCTGCAAAATTGGGGTCGTTAACAAACACAAGCGCCTTCACGTTCCCCTGCTTTCCTGTGGGGTGCGGGAGCTTTACATCAAGCTCTATCCTGTTCTCCGCCTTCTTGAAATCGATCCCCTTGAAGTTGAGGATCATCTCAAAGGACTGGTCGAACTTCCTTTTGTTTGAAAACTGCCTGCAGAACTGCAGTGCCTGGATAACATTTTTCCTGTCCATTGTTTCTACCTACCAACGAATTGGTATCGCTTCCTAAAAGGAAGCACCGGCTCTAAAAATCAGAGCTTTTGATTATCAATAATGCCACTGGAAGGTTTTTAAAGGTAGGCGTGAATGCCTCTAAAAGGTTTCTTTTAAACGTTTTAACTATCCCGGGGGCCTTTTAGGCTTTTGACCCCTTGCTATCCGTGGCTCTGGCAATGCATTAATGTAGGGAGGTTTCCTGTGACTTTCAAGCCGCTTGTCCCATTCTTTGACTATACGAAAGGTTCTTTCTGCATCAGCAGCCAGCTTTTCTCCGCCAGGCAGGCGAAAAATTGCCCGGCGAAACGTCCGATAATCCCTTTCAGCTTTCGCAGCTTCTTGCCGCTCACGAAGTTCCCTTGCCCCCCTCAAATCCCGTCTTGCCGCCATATACACTTAAGGATTAAAATACGCAGGGCAATAAATATCTTTCCCTGCTTTTTGCCGCATTTTAGGTATGCACCATCTGAACTCGCTGAACAGAAGGGTTAAGAGTTCCAAAAGAACCCAAGCAAGGTATGTTTCCGCAACAAGAACCTGTAAATATAACATCGTGTTTAATTTATTTAACAGGTGGTTTAATGCAGGTCATTGTGAAGGTCAAAAAGATAGGGGGCTCGCTCATGGCGCGCATCCCGAGCGAGGCTGTGAAGGAACTCAGCTTAAAAGAGGATGATGAGGTCCAGATCGAGCTGAGCAAAAAAAGGAAGAGCTATTTTGGGGTTTTCAAAGGAGTAGGGGAATTTACAGAGGATGATAGGCTTGAGAGCAGACTCTAAATTGGTGCTCGATTCCAGCGCATGGATCGAATATTTCGAAGGTTCAGGCCTCGGGCTCAAGGTCAGGGAAATACTCGAATCTGAAAGCATAATAATTGCGCCAAATATCGTGTGCGCTGAAGTGGCGAGCGTCCTTGCAAGGCGCGGTTATGATGCCGGAAAGGCGGAAGAAATAATGAAGAGCCTCAGTTATTCCCTTTCAGAGAGCGCGAAGGATTATTTTGAGGCGGGGCGGCTGCATGCGGAAATGAGGAAAAAATCCAAGGGTACAAGTTTAGCCGACGCAATCGTAAAAACCATTGCGCAAAAAGTGGGCGCAAAAATAGTCACCGGCGATTTCCACCTCAGGGGCGAGGGCACGATAATTTTAGGCGGCGCTGATGCTAAGAAAAAATAGGCCGTTCAGAAAGGGAAAATTCACACTTTGTTCCTGACCTGCACAGCCATGCCGATCACAATGAGCAAAAGGCCGGCGATTGAAAAAATTGATACAGGCTCCGAGTTGAGGGTGTAAGTCCATATCATGGCAAGGAACGGGACGGCATAGATGATATTGGCGAATTTGTGCGTGTCACCAAGGCTTAGCGCCTTGAACCAGAACACGAACGCAATCGAGTTCATTACCCCGCCGAGCACGTGGATTGCAATAATGGTTGTCAGGGACTGCGGGACCTTTATTGCCGAAGTGAATGTAACGGTCGGTGCTATGAGGGCGAGTGCGCAGGCATAATACACAAGCATGCTCGAGAACTTTTCATATCCAAGCTTTTTGCCAAGGACAGAAAAGAGGCCATAGCATATTGCCCCCAGGCCTGCGAGCAGGTAGCCGGCGGCATACTGGCCTGAAACCGCCGAGAAATCCCCTTTTGTGAATGCAATCGCTGCGCCTGTAAAGCTTAGCAGGATCGCAATGATTGTTTTACTATTATATTTCTCATTTAGGATCGGGATTGAAAATACCACAATGAATACCGGCCAGAGGTAGTTGATGACGTTGGCCTGCCCCGCAGGGGCTATTGCGAAAGCGCCATATAAAAAAATGTAATAGAGGTAAATCCCCACTGCCCCCATAGCGAACATTTTGAGGTAGTCTATGGGCCTGTAGGAAAAAAGGTTGCTTAATGTGCCGAAAGCCATATTCACGAGAAAAAGAGTTATGACGCCGACTATGCTGGTGAAAAAAAGGAGCTGGATATTGCTCAGCTCGCCAAGGGCGAGTTTTGCAACGGCAGGGGTTGCGGACCAGAGCAGGATGGTTGCCGCAAGTAAAAATATGCAAGGCGCCCCTTATCCATTTACACAAATAAAACAACAAAGTAGTAAAAGCTATCGGGTTATTCAAAAGAAGCTAAAAGTTGCGCGTTGACATTTTCACTGCTCGTCCGCGAACTTTTTTATTTCCTCAAAGTTCTCGACTATGAGCTTTGCTTTCGCCTTGCCGAAAGTGAAGGGATAGCGGTCATCCGCATCCCTTTTAAGGGTCATTACCTTGTTGCCCTTGAACTCGCCGTACTCAACAACCATACAAAACCACCTACTTTGCCTTTTGCGCATGGGCCTTCTTCACGCCAAAAAACTCATCCCACTTGCCGTCACGGAATTCCTGCTGGACTTCCTTTGCCCTCTTGCCTTCGATTGTCACTGCCATAGAGTTGCATGTGCCGATTATTTCGCGTGAAGCAGAATACAGGTCAGTTGATGTAAGGGCCTCGATTTTTGCTTCGGCAAGCTTTTTGACCTGTGCCATTGAAAGGTTGCCCACAGTGTCGGCCCTCTGGTTGGCCCCGCCCTTTTGCGCCCTGATCTCTTTTGTTATGAGGGCGCTTGTAGGGGGCGAGCCGACAGTGATTGTGATGTTTTTCTGCTTGTCAACTTCAATCGTGACAGGCACTTTCATGCCCGCATAGCCCTTTGTCTTATCGTTTATTTCGGCAACGATCTTGCCGATATTCACGCCCAAAGGCCCTAATGCCGGCCCGAGCGGTGCTCCTGCGGTTGCCTTGCCGCCTTCAACAAGTGCGCTTATCTCTGCCATACCCTTTCAACTCCCCAAAATCCTACTCCTTGATAATCCTTATATGCTCGGCATGTATTGTAACCGGTATCTTCACGGCAGCCTCCAAAAGCTCGACCGTGACCTCTTCTTTTGTGTCATTGACCCTCAGGACCTTTGCCTTCTCGCCCTTGAACGGCCCTGCAATAAGCTCAACTTTCATCCCTTCCTTGATGCTCTTCATCAGGGGCTTTGCCTCAAGCAGGTTGACGAGCTCTTCCACCTTGACAGCCCCGCCAACAATCCCCCTTCCCTTGACATGGGATGTGTTGGTCACGCCGCGGCGGATGGTGACCTCATTGTCCCCTTCAATAAGGATGTAGCCCTTAAGGCCCGGTATTACCGCTATTGAGTAGATGTTGAGTTCCTCCTTTTTTATCTTATTTGAGAGGATGTCGACAACTAGGCTCTCCTGGCCAACCGTAGTCCTTACAGTAAAAATCATTTTCAACCACTAAAAAAGCCTTTTCTTTTGGACCTGCCCAAAAGAAAATGCTTGCGAAAAGAAAAGGCATTAATTTTGACTGATACTTGAATTGAAACAGGAAATTAAAGGTCCAATTCTATTAAAACTCTTTAGAAAACGTTTAAAAAGCAATGGTTCCGCATCCAAAGGAATGCAAATGCGCCCGGATAGCACAACCGCGGCATATGCATAAATCAGGGCACCATGGCAATGCTGCGCCCGCTTAAATTTTGACAAACCCTTCCAAGATGAGCTTTACGAAAAATGCAATTATGCCGATCAGGATAATTCCAAGGCCCGTAATCTTTGCCATTGTCTTGTATTCGCTAACGCCGGGCTTTCTTGAAACCGTGAAAACCCTCGTGCTCGACTGCATGAATTCATCCATATCAAACATGGCAACCTGATTTATTGGGCAGGAAAAGGAATTTAAAGGGCTATGCGCCGTCGGGAGCCAAAATCCGCTTACAGGCCAAGGAGCGATCGCCAGCTCACGTATGCTGCAACAAAGAATATGAGGAGTGAAATTGCAATTGCCAAAAGGAGCAAAAGCAGGTCGCGCGACTGCTGCGAGTGCACGAGCGCCCTGCGGTAGGCATAGCTTTGCGAGAGCACCGCAAGCGAGCCTGCTGTGACTTCAATTGGCGGCCCGCGGTAGCCGCATACCCTGCAGGAAACCACTTCCGGCGCCTGCGCCAGATAAACCCAGTCATGCGAGCCGCACTGCGGGCAGGCTTTCACGAGCTCAAGTGCCATTATATTATAGCGCAAAAGCATTACTTAAGGATACGGTAGCGTTTGCGTTGCGGGCCTTGGCACCCACCAATCCTGTAAATTGCAAGATTAGGGCAGCCTGGATGGCCATAATTAAACAGACCCCAAATACAACCAGCTCTACAATCCTCATATTAGGAAAATCGAAAGGTTCCGGGGCAAATTCTACAACGGGCCATCCATGGAAGAAAACAAAGCACTTGCAAGAAAGTACGATTCAATGTTGAAAAACGGC
The DNA here is from genome assembly GCA_013331625.1 of Candidatus Iainarchaeum sp. Lineage (GTDB taxonomy): Archaea > Iainarchaeota > Iainarchaeia > Iainarchaeales > Iainarchaeaceae > UBA10205 > UBA10205 sp10205u. The sequence continues at coordinate 6,443 of DUGC01000087.1, forward strand.
AAACACGGAAAAAAAATGGGGGATCCGCCCGGTTCCCCGGGCAGCTACTGAAGTATCCTAATCCGCGAACTCTATCCCAAGGTCAATAGGCCCTGATCCTGCGGGCTTGCCGTCATCGTCAAGGTATGGGAATCTTCCGCCTGCGATAACAACCATTGCCTGTATGTGGTTTTTGGGTATTGAATCATCTATCATCGCGCCCCAGATTATGTGCGC
>DUGC01000007.1 GCA_013331625.1 Candidatus Iainarchaeum sp.
ATAAACATGGTCCTTGGGGATGATGCGCTGCGCCACAACCTTGAGAAAAACGCATTCGAGTATAGCAGGAAAATGACATGGCAGAATGTCTCGACGCAATATATATCCGAATTTGACAACGTTTCCCCCATTGGGCGCGAGGGCTTTAGCAAGCTGCCGCGCATAAACTTTGGCCATTTTGCACGCCTTACTGATGATTTTGGCATAATCCAGTTCTCAAATTACTCAACACCCGACCAGGGGAGCGGCTATACGCTTGACGACAACGCGCGCGCCCTTGCAGTGAGCGTGAGCGGGCATGAGATATTTGGGACTGCGAAGATGCTCTCATTTGCAGACACATTCCTCTCATTTATCGAAAAGTGCCAGCTGCAGGATGGCAAATTCCACAATCTGGCAAATGGCAACAGGGAATTCATAGACGACTGTGGCAGNNGAGGACAGCTTTGGCAGGGCAGTATGGTCCCTTGGCACTTGCATAAACAGCAGCCTGCCCCAAGGATACAGGCTGCGCGCGCGCAATGTCTTGGAGAAAGCCCTGTGCAACAGCAGTGACATCCGCTCCCCGCGGGCGCAGGCAGATGCCCTGATCGGGATAATAAACTCGGCAGGCAGCTTTGACCAGAACATGGTTTATTCCCTTAATGGCAGGCTGATTGATTCACTTATTTCAAAATATGAGGAAAAAAGCGATGGCAAATGGAACTGGTTTGAGGATTACCTCACATATGGCAATAGCTGCATACCTCAAGCGCTCTTTGAGGCAAATGCCATTGACGGCACAGGAAAGGCCGGAAAAGTTGCGCGCGAGTCCATGGACTTCCTCACAAAGACAATGTTCATAAACGGAAAGCTCATGCCTATAGGGCAGGAAAAATGGTACATAAAAAACCAGGAACGCTCATTATACGACCAGCAGCCTATAGAAGCGGCAGGCATGACTGTTGCCTACCTCAAGGCATACCAGAAGACCCAGGAACACGGGTATTTGGCAAAGGCACGCGACTCTTTTGACTGGTTTTTAGGCAAAAACTCAATGAACCAGGTGGTTTACGACGAGGCAACAGGCGGATGCTTTGACGGGCTAACGCGCACGGGGGTAAATGCAAACGAAGGCGCGGAATCGACAATATCATATCTGCTGGCACGCCTCGGCATCGCGCTGCTTCCCAGCATGCACTGATCCTGCAGCAGCCCTGTCAAGGATGAAAGTTGCATCAGGGTGCCTTTGCAAAACTGAAGCAGGGACATTTTGGGAAACACCTTTATTCAGTGCCTTTGCAACAGCTTTCGCCTTTTTCTTCCCGCTTGCAACCAGCACAATCTTTTTTGATGCCATTATTTCCTTCACCCCAAGGGTAATGGCATATGCAGGGAAAACGGAAGAAAAATACTGCCCCCTTGATTTTAGCAGCCCTTGTGAAACCGGCTGCAAATGCACGCCTGAACCAAATGAAGTGCCCGGCTCATTGAAAGCTATATGGCCGTTTTCCCCGATCCCAAGCAGCAGGAAACCAATTCCTTTTCGGGCAACAAGTGAGCGGAATTTGCGGCACTCATTTTCAAAATTTTCTGATGCGCTGTCAAAGAGAAAGACGTTTTTTTCCCTGAAATTGACTTTTTCAATGAATTTTTTCAACAGCATATGGCCAAAGCCCTCGTTTTTGCGGATTTTCCCCATATACTCGTCAAGTTCGATAAAGGTCGCGCGTGAAAAGTCAGCTTCCCTTCGCCTGTAGGCCTTCACAAGCTCGCGGTAAGTGCCAAGGGGCGTTTTGCCCGCACAAAGGCACAGGACGCAATAAGGATTTTCCTGCAAAGCGCGAACAATCAGGGAAGCGGCCCTTTTTGAAAGCGCATTATATCCTGCAACTTTCTCAACGGCCACAATGTTTCCTGATGCCACGTAATCTTCCAGCATCTTCCCCGGGGGCACATAGTAGCCTGCGTGTGAAACTTTTTTCCCTGCAACAAAATTGCCTGCTGCAAGGCAGTTTGCCGCCCCAAATCCATTTGCCCTCGCCCATACAAAGCCTGCATTGAAATAATCCCCCGCGCCTGTCGTATTTTTGGCAATTATCCCGAGGGCAGGGGCATGGAATGATGCACCGCCGCAAAAGCAGGATGCACCATCACGGCCCTCCTTTAGCACAACTTCATTAATCCCTGCCGAATGCAGCCAGTTGATGGCTTTTACAATGGTTTTTTTCCCGCTCACCCGGCCAAGCTCTTCCTGATTTATAAACAGCAGGTCAATCAGTTTTGCAAAAGGCCTTATTTCAAACCGCCCGTGCTCATCAAAAGTGGTATCGAAAAAAACCTTTGCGCCCTTCACGCGTATTTTTTTGATCAATTTTGCAAAGCCTTTTTTCATCCCGCTAAGATGGTAATACCCGCCAAAGAAAACAATATCCCCTTTTTTAACAAGCGGCAGGATCTTGCGGCTGATGAAATTGCAGTCAAGTGATAGCATCACGNNACCAAAATATTTGAAATGCCATTCATGCCTTTTCCATGCAGCAAAAGCGGCCGCACAGCATATTTTTTCAAAGCCGCCAGCAGATATGAAGTGAAGATGTCGCTGCCCACAGCGCACACAAGCGACACGTCGCACCCTAACCCCGCTGCAGCAATGGCAAAATTTGCCGCATTGCCGCCCACTGAATAGGACAGGCTTTTCGCGCTCTGTTCCTGCCCGAAAATAAAACCCCCTGAACTGAACGTGAAGATATCAACATTCAGGTCGCCAACTGCAAAAATCCTTGGTTTATCCCCCTGTGACATGCCAGTATTTGGGAAACGCAATATTTATTTCTATCCTTCAACAATTATCTCACATGGTTAAGGCACTTGTGGTCGTTGCGCATCCGGATGACGAGACAATATGGATGGGAGGAAGGATCATGCATGAAAAGGGGTGGGAGTGGACAATACTCTCCCTTTGCCGCAAAGACGACACTGACCGCAAGCCCAAATTCTTCAAAGCCTGCAGCGAGCTTGGGGCGCGCGGCTTCATTTCCGACCTTGATGATGAACATCCTGAGCAGGATCTGCATTCGCTGGATGAAGTGGTGAAAAGGGTTGAACCGATTGTTGCTGACAAGCAGTTCGACTTTGTTTTCACCCACGGGCCAAACGGGGAATACGGCCACAAGAGGCACATTGAAACGCATAATGCGGTAAAGGAAATGGTGGAAGGCGGAGAGATAACATGCGCAAATTTCCTCTGCTTTGACTACATTGCAAAAAATGAGCCATTCAGGGCAGAGCCGAACCCGAAATCTTTTGGAAAATTTGCCCTCAGCCCGCAAGAGTTTGCAAGAAAAAAGTATTTAATTGAGGATGTATATGGTTTTTCAAAGGACAGTTTTGAATCTATCAGCTGCACAAAAAATGAGCATTTTTGGAAAGTGTTGTGAAAATGGAATTTGGAAATCAATTTAATGGAGGGCAAAAGCTGCGGCCCCTTGTCCTCTACCCCTATCCCGCAGAGCTCGATGGCGTCAGCCTGCAGGGGGATTTCTTATACAAGGGGCTTTGCCGCAACGGCTATGATGCAGCCCCCTGCAACAGAAAGGCCGGATTTGAAAAGGAATTCCTCTACAAAAGCTTTCAGCCAAATGTCGCAATAGGCATTGGATTTTGGGGCGATCTGCCCGACCTTGTGATGCATCCGCAAAAGCATGGCATCCAGCCGGTTCCATGGCTCAATGCGGACGGATGGGTGGCAAACTACCACACAACCCTGAACAGCCTGCCGTTGATTTTTACCACAAGCAAGTGGGTAAAAGAAACGTATATCCGCGATGGCGTTGACAACCCAAACATCATCCCCCAGCCAATAGGAATTGACACCGGACAGATGACCCCGCTCCCAAAAACAGACCCGCGCGTAATCTGCATGCGCGAATACCTCGGGATAAAGGAGGACGAGAAAATGATACTCACTGCCGGCGGGGATACCACAAGCAAGGGATTCCAGGAAGTCCTAAATGCCCTCGGGAAGATAGGGGACAGGTTCACGAAATGGAAATATATCGGGAAGGCATGGGAAAACCACATGCCCTATTACCATTACAAGGAGGAAGCCGCAATAATAAAGCAGTTCGGGTTCAAAAAGAAAGTCAAATATATTGACGGCCAGACATCGCGTGAAACACTGCGCGTACTTTTGAGCGCAGCAGACATTTACGCCGCGCCAAGCAGGATAGAGGGATTCGGGATGCTGCAGGTTGAGGCCATGGCATGCGGGATACCGGTGCTTTCAATCGATGCAGGCGGGATCAAGGATACTGTGGTCCATAAAGAAACCGGGTTTTTGGCAAAAGTCGGCGAAACCATCGACCTGGAGCAGGAATGGGCATACAAGGAGATGGGGTTTGACAAAAAGCAGGTGGTAAAATTTGAAAAACCAAAGACATTTGCATACCGCGCAGATATTGACGACCTGTCCCAATACCTGCTAAAACTCCTTGAAGATGGCGGGCTGTGCGAGAGGTTGGGAAAAAGCGGAAGGGAACATGCAGTGGCAAACTTTGATTGCACAAAAACATCAAATGACATGGCATGTATAATAGAAAAAAGGCTCGGGCTGGATGAAAAAAATACCGGCCAGGCAATCAGGGCATAAGCTTGCAAATTTTCAAAAAATATTTTGCTGTTAAAAACCATTTAACCTGAATTAAATAGGATTGCAGTTTAGATTGCAAATCCGGGTTATTTAAATTTCAGGATATTTTCCCTGGATTTTACAGCCTCAAAAGCAAGCAGGTAGGCCCCTGCGCTCCAAGACTGATGCCTCCCGCCGCTTGGAATCCCCGTAACGGGGTGGATCCATTCATTGAAATCCCATGCAAACTTTTTCCCAAGCGAATTTGAAGTTGCCAAAAGCTCAAGCTCATCCCTTGCAGCAGCCAATCGGCCTGCATGCACAAGCGCGCATACATAAAAACCCCCTATGAAAGGCCAGATGCCCCCATTTAGGTACTGGTGCTTTTTGCCCGCAAGGCTTGCAAGGAAATAATCCTTCCACTCCTTTGCATTGGGCGCAATTGCAGGGTAGATCGCCTGCAGCGGAAATGGCCTTGCTACGCCATTTTGCCCGATAAAATCAAGTATTGAACCGGCCTGCCTTTTATTTGCAAGCCCGAATACAATTGCAAGCACATTCCCAAGGGAATCGAACCATTTCTCCTTCTCAGAGTATTTGCCATGGTCCTTCCAGTGCCATGGAAGATAGTAGCCAAGCTCATCGGACCACAAGTAATTGTTCACCTGCCGGACATATTTATTGAGGCCCTTTTTCTTCCCCGCTGCATTAAGGGCGGCAAAATAGAGCGCCTGCGTGTTTATTGTATGGCCGTACTTGTGCGGAAAGCAGTCCTGCCAATCGCTAGTAGGCTGCTGCTCGGGCAGCATGTCCTCGCCGCTGTCCTGAAATGATACCCAGCCGAGTGCGGCATCAATATTTTTCTTGTGACCCTTCCACACGGCAGGGCCGAACCTTTTTTTATAAAAATGCTCTCCCAGAATATACCAAAGGCTCGAATCGAGCGTTGCAAATGTGACCAGCCTGCGCTTTTCAAACATGTCAACGCAGTTTGGAATCTGACCCTTGGCGCTCTGGTGCGATTTTAAGGTATTGAGGCTTTTTGCAAAAACTTTACCGAATTCACCCGTGGCGGCGCTTGCGCCGATGAGCGAGACCATTGAATCGCGCGCCCAAACTGAGGTGTAGCCGTCCTTTCCCCCTGATGCATACAGGCCATTTGGCGTTGAGCAGACATGCAGCACTTCCTTTGCCTTCACTGCAGCCTCTTCAACGATTGAATCCAACAAAACCACTCCATAGGTTTGGAGGGAATTTGAATAAAAACATTGGCATTTTC
>DUGC01000101.1 GCA_013331625.1 Candidatus Iainarchaeum sp.
CAGCATTTTTTCAGCTGATGTAATCGGAGTTTCGCGCCCGCAGGGTTCAGGTTGGGATATCGGGGCTTATGAATATAATCTTGGCCAGAGCGCAAACCAAAGCCCTGCAGTTTCAATTACATCCCCTTCCAGCGGGCAAACATTCAGCGCTCCTGCGGCAATCACAATTAGTGCAAATGCAAGTGATAGCGATGGAACAGTTTCGAAAGTGGAATTCTACAACGGGACAGCATTGTTAGGAACAGATACGACAACGCCATACACTTACACTTGGGGAAGCGTTGGAGCAGGAGCATATTCAATAACTGCGAGGGTGACAGATAATTCAGGGGCAAGCGCAACATCGGGCACAATAAGCATAGTCGTGAACGCGCAGGGACAGCAATTTCCGGATGATGATTTAGATGGCGTGCCGGACTCAACAGACCGCTGCCCGAGGACAGCAATAGCAGCAAAAAGCTTTGTGAACATTTTCGGCTGCGCCCTCCCGATTGCGACAAAATTCGACATCAGGCCCGATTTCAACGCAACGGATATCAATGGAATGCAGAGCCTCGAACTGGGAATATTGGCCTTCGGGAAAGTTTCGTACGCAGGCAAAAATATCCTGCTGGTAAAAATGTTGGCAGGGGAAGACGAGCGTCTCAATCTTGATGCTGACCTGAATATTTCACAGGGCAAAATCAGCCTCAACCCTGAAAACCTGCCGCAGCTCGGCGCGCCCGCGGCAATAACGCTCTACAACACAAATTTCACAAATCCAAAAATCCTAAAAGATGGGGCGGAATGCACGGAATGCAGTATTCTGGGCTATGACAGGGACGCAAAAACACTGGTATTCACGGTGCCTGGGTTTTGATTCCTCTCATAAAAAAGAATTGCAAGGCACAAAACACCACCTCATGCATAATGCATGATTTTATAAACTTTTGTGCATTATAAACTTTCTAATGAACGGTATTAGGGATGCACTCCTTCTTCAAAAAAGGGAGCTTGAAAAATACTTCAAAGAAGCCTATATGGAAAGGGACGAAAAGTTAGCCCCTGCCAAAGATGATTTGATCCGCGTAATTATAGGGCCGCGAAGGGCAGGAAAATCGTTTTTTGTGATGCATGCCCTGAAAATAAAAGGAAAGTTCGGCTACGCGAATTTTGATGATGAACAGCTAATCAAAACAGATAACTTTGATGAACTGCTTGCAATCATCGACAGCCTCTATGGCAGGCCTGAAACTCTGCTGCTTGACGAAATACAAAACCTTGAAAATTGGGAGCTTATCGCAAACAGGCTGCAACGGCAGGGAAGAAAGCTCTTCATCACAGGAAGCAACTCCAACCTGCTGAGCAGGGAACTTGCGACACACCTCACCGGAAGACATCTGCAAATAACCGTTTTCCCTTTCTCATTCAAAGAGTTCATCAAACTGCAAAAAGAAGAGCTGACAGGTCCGGAAAATTGCACAAAACTGTTCGAATACGCGGCAAATGGCGGCTATCCCGAACCGCTTGTCAAAAGCATTGACAGGAAAAACTACCTCTCCACGCTCTTTAGCTCAATAATTTACAAAGACATTGTAAAAAGATACGGGATAAGAAAGCCGCAGGCCATAGAAGACCTCGCAGAGTTCCTGCTCTCGAATGTCGGGAACGAATACTCATACCAGCGCCTCTCGGAATTCACAAAATCAAGGAGCCCGCACACCACGCAAAAATACGTCGGCTACCTCGAAGAAGCGTTCCTGCTCTTTTCCCTTAGGAGATTTTCCTACAAAACAAGGGAGCAGCTCACCGCAAATAAAAAAATTTATGCAATAGACACGGGATTCATCAGCGCCAAATCAACAAAATCCACGCAAGACATCGGCAAGCTGTACGAAAACATAGCAGCAATATACCTCAAGAAAAAAGAAACAGAAGGGAAAATACAGCTTTTTTTCTGGAAAAATGCGCAGCAGGAGGAAGTGGATTTTGTAATAAAAAAGGGCGCAAAAATAACTTCGCTGATACAAACGTGCTATGACATATCCGGCCCGGACACAAAGAAAAGGGAAGTGCGCGCGCTCATAAAGGCAAAACAGGAACTAAAATGCAGCAACCTGATAATCCTCACAAACGCCTATGAAAACGAAGAAGAAGCAGAATGGTATGGCGATAGGGCAAAAATAAAATTCATGCCCCTGTGGAAATGGCTTCTTGAAAACAGCAGCGAATGAAGCGGTTTTCACCTTTCAGCGCAAGGGTCAGCAGCGCAGCGATGTACAAAACCGCTGCGGGCGAGCTCGTAATCTCAACATAAAGCATTTATCCGCAAGGCCGGCCGATTTGGGCTTCGCTACGCTTTTATACAAGCTGACTTCTATATACAAGCGGAAAATCGATGAAACCAAATAAGATTATTTTGATCGGAATAATTCTCCTGGTCGCAACAACTGCAAGCGCGGCAACATATTACATTGATTTTGAAGGAGGCAAAGACAGCAGCGATGGTCTCTCCACAGGCACTGCATGGAAACATTCTCCCGGGGACCCAAATGCAACAGGGAAAGTGGTAACAACTGCCTTGCAGGGAGGCGACACAGTGCTGTTCAAAGGAGGCATTGTATACAAGGGAAGCATTAGTGCAAAATACAGCGGTTTGCAAGGCAATCCTATCAGGTACAAGGGCAATGGGTGGGGAAGTGAAAAAGCAATTATTGATGGGGCTACTCCTATTACAGGGTGGGTTCGCTGCTCTTCCCAATCGGCATGTGCAGGCAGCCCATATTGGCAAAACATTTTTTTAGCGACTATCCCTTCATTGCCAGCATGGATGGCAACAAGCCCTGCCTTAAGCATTAACCTATTTTTGGATGACCAGATTCTCGCCCCCGCCCAGTTCCCCGCTTCAGAAAATCCACTCTACCAGACGAAGACAAATTATTATTCTGTCTCCCCTTCCGCAGTTACGTCGACATCCCTTTCCGATGTTCGCCTCGCAGGCCTTGGAGGCACAGACCTTGTCGGTTCGTATGCCTATCTTTGGGTTAATCCCAATGAAATCACTGCGCGAAAAATCAGTTCCTATAACGAGGCCACAAAAACAATTACCTTTGTTGCCGCGCAGGTATACACTGACAAGAATACGCTTTTTTCCCTCGCCAATAGCCCCCTTGCCACAATTTTCAACAAGCCAGGGCAGTATTACTTCAACGAAACCCCAAACGCAAACGGGGAGTATACCCTTTATGTGTGGCCCCCTAATAACATGGATATTTCATCAAACGGGACAGTCACGCGGTCAGTTTTATTCGGGGGAATTGATGTTTCCGGCAGTTTCATTAACGTCGAAGGGTTCCGGATGCAAAAGCAGGCAGGCCCGGTATATGGCGCCGGCGCAGGAATTTATAAGTCTGCCAGCGGGCGAACCACTGACGTTACCATTAAAGACAACGAGATTACAATGAGCTTTGGGCTGGAATACGCATCAGTATTCATGCCTGCAACCGACAACCTGACTGTTGAGGATAATTATATCCATGATACACGCGGCGCCCTAAAAGGAATCCAGGGAGGCGGCACAAACACGGTCTTTCAAAATAACCGGCTGGAACGCGTGGCAGGCACCCCGCTTTATTTTCCTGGAGTTACAACCGGTCGCATTACGGGGAATATAGTGGCTGATAGCCGGGGCGTTCATGCGAACGGCATAACCGTGTACCAGAATTCATCAGATATAACGATTTCAAATAATATCGTGAGGAATGTCACTATTGCCCTCGCCCTCCAGAATTCGCGAAATTTGAACATATACAATAATGTTTTTGACGGAGTGAACGCAAGCGAGGCGGTCGTATCCAGTTGGAGCGGAATAACCGGCACCAACTACTTTTTGAATAACGTGGTTATCGGGAGCGCAAACAACAATGCATTATCCCTTGGCGGTGGCCCTTTTATTGTGAAAAACAACGTCATTGGAGGGGGCGGCATTGCTGATGTGAACCGCAGCAATAACATCTACACGAGTTTAACCTGGTGGCAGCAGGGCCGTTACGGCTGGCAGCTTTTAACAGGGGAATTTTCAGAACCCGGCCTTTTTAAAATTTTCATTGATGTGGCCAATAGCGATTACAAGCTAAAGCAGGAATCCCCTGCAATCGAGGCAGGGGCAAACCTGTCAGAGTATTTTTCAACTGATATGGGCGGCAGGGCACGGCCGCCAAGCGGTGCGTGGGATATAGGCGCTTATGAATATGTTTCAGGTTCAGCGCCACCGTCTGCAAACCAGAGCCCAATAGTATCAATAACAAACCCGACAAATGGGGCAGCATTCAACACTCCTGCAACAATTACGCTCGATGCAACAGCCTCGGATAGCGACGGGACGGTTTCAAAAGTGGAATTTTACAGCGGAGCAGTACTGCTCAATACCGATTCAACAGCGCCTTACTCATACACTTGGAACAATGTGGCAGCAGGAACTTACAGTTTAACTGCAAAGGCAACAGACAACCAAGGGGCAACCGCGACCTCGAATGCAACCAGCATAATTGTGAGCACGCAAGGAGCGCAGCTTTCAGACGATGACCTTGACGGAGTCCCAAACCTAATTGACCACTGCCCAAAAACCGCAGGCACAGCAAGGCCTCATGTAAACATTTTCGGCTGCGCCATTCCAATAGCAGATAAATTTGACGTCAAGCCGGATTTCAA
>DUGC01000076.1 GCA_013331625.1 Candidatus Iainarchaeum sp.
CTTGTGGGGGGCTGCAGTGCTGCTTTTGATTCCGTCAGCAATAATGTTCCTCAAAAACCCCGGATGCATTTCAAAAAACCTGATGCTATTCAACTGCGGGGTCATAATTGCCGGAATACCAACTAATCTTGTCAATCTCCAGCCGTTCTCCTGGCTGGTTGGCGGCATCCTTGTTTTAGCTGCACTAAGCCTGTTCGTCAAATCAAAATTGGCTAAGGGAACGGAGGGAAACAATGGCCGATGAAAAAATCCTGATCGCGATATTTGCAGGGGCGCTAGCCATTGGCGCAATGGTGTTGTTCTTCTCGCTAGCAAGCCAGCCGGACAAATTGGAGAATACGCCGTCAAATTATGCCCAGCTCACAAGCAAAGAAAACCCGGATGACATTTGTGCAGTGCCCGCGGGAACAGACCCCGAGGAATGGAAACAGCATCTGGGCCACCACCCTGACAAGTATGCGCAATGCCTGGAATGAGGAAAAGGAGGAAAACAAAAATGCACAGCGAAGAGATCTTCAGGATAGTTGGACTAGCAGCAGCACTTGCAATAATTGCATTGCTCTATGGCGCCATTTCAATTCAGGATACCTCGGCAAAAGTGGAAGCGCGTAATGCCTTGCTCTCAAACTTTGGAGGGGAAAAAGCAATCCAGCCGGTTTTCGAGCCGGTGGAAATAACCCTTACGCTTATAACTGACTCGGACAAAACGGGCCTGATCGAGCTCACCCCATTAGTTCAGCAACTTGAACAAATCCGGGAAATAGAAATAACTTCCCAAAAAAGACTGGAAATGGGTTCGGGCGAGGCAAAACAATTAATCGAAAAATACAGGATTGAAAGGATCCCGTCCGTATTGTTGCAGGGCCAGACAAAAGAAGCCACGGTGCTTACAGAGAACTGGCCAACACTTGGCAGTATTGAAACCGATGGCACAATGGCGCTCAGGAACGTTCCGCCAATATATCTTGAAACAAGTACAGGAAAGCTGCGCGGGGAAACAAGAGCGACGTTTATTTCCGTGCCTGACAAAAACGGTGTTTTTGACGCAGAAGAGGCGTACACGCAAATCCTGCAAAGCGCATTTGGCGTAAACCCGGTTGAAAAGGAAACGGTAAGCTATAATTCCCCGGAAGGAAAAACCCTTCTGTCAAAATACATGCTGGAAAAAATACCTGCATTCATACTCTCAGGAGACCTGAATGCATACAGCGGCTTTCCGGAACTCTGGCTGCAGGGCGGGACAGTTGAAGCTGACGGCAACTACATTTTCAGAAAGCCGGAAGCGATACAGGGGACAAATTATTTTGACCTGGACAAAAACGAGGTTATTGAGGCAGTGCAACAGGGGCAGTAAAAATTTTGGGTGAAAAAACGTGCTTGGAAAAATTTGGGACTCAGTTAGGTCAAATCATATTGCCATGATGGCGGTTTGCTGTATGCTTCCGGTACTAATTATTGTTGGTTTAGGGTTCGCGGGCTTTTCCGGCGGCTGGATATATGCAATTGCAATAGTGGCGTGCATAGGTTCGCACCTTGCAATGATGGCGACATCAAAGGATGGGAAAGCATGCCACTAGACTTGGAAAAATACGCGCCGTGGATTATCAACGGGTTCTGGATACTCGTTCTCATAATTGCTTTTGTATTAATGCAGAAAGCCATGCACCCCGGCTGGACAATATTCGGGTACTAGGGGGAATTGAAAATGAACACACAAGTAATAATTGGAAAAGTGTTGCCTTACGCAGGAATAATGCTGCTCGTCGCCCTTGTAGGCTGGGCGCTGCTGACATCATCTGACGGCGGCAATGTCCCCCGCTATAATGAAGGCGACAAAGCCCCTGACTTCACCCTCCCGGTGGTTGGGGGCGGGCAATTTACCCTCTCCGTGCTTGAAGGGAAGAAAAACGTCCTCCTTTACTTCCAGGAAGGGATAATGTGCCCCGCTTGTTGGACCCAGCAGGTTGACATCGAAAAAAGGCAGGCGGAATTTGATGCGCTAAACACCGAAATTGTGATGATAACAGTAGACCCCCCCAATGCTTTGGCCCAGGCAAAAGCGCAATACGGGATTAAGGATACGCTGCTATACGACAATAGCCTGATCGCCTCAACAAAATATGATGTGCTGCAAGACAGCATGCATCCGGGGGAGCGGCCGGGCCATGTATTTGTGCTCATAGGCAAAGACGGGATAATCAAATGGCGCTACAGCGCATACAAGCCGTCTACAACCGGAGACCATCACGGCGGAACAGGCACAATGTACGTGCCGGTTGAAGTCATCCTCTCAAGCGTAAAAAATGCGTTGCAGGGCGCGGGTGCAGCCTGATGATAGAGGGGTTCCTTGCTGCAACAATTCTGGCGGCATTCCTGAGCGGAGCGGTGGCATTCTTTGCGCCCTGCTGTATCACATTCCTGTTGCCCGCATATTTTGCGTTTGTTGTCAAGGAAAAAAAACAGATACTGAAAATGACGCTTGTATTTGCCCTGGGCCTTGCCACTATTCTTATCCCGATCGGCCTTGGGTTGGCCGGATTGGGGCAGTTTGCATCACAATTCCACACGGAAATTTTTATTGCCGGCGGATTGTTCATGCTGCTCCTTGGAATCTTCACGTTATTGGGAAAATCCCTTATGATGCCATTCAAAATAAATTCCCCTGCCATGAATAAGGGCAACACCCTAAGCATCTACCAGCTGGGGCTATTTTCAGGTTTTGCAAGCTCATGCTGCCTGCCAGTGCTTGCAGGGGTGCTGACCCTTAGCCTGATTAGCGCCTCATTCATGCAGGCGTTTTTGCTCGGATGGGCATATGTACTCGGGATGGTGGTGCCACTTGTAATCTTGGCACTGCTCTGGGAAAAATACCGCCTTGCAGAGATGCCCCTGATTAAAGGGAAAACATTCAGTATACCTGTTTTCGGAAAGAAACTTGAACTGCACTCTACAAGCGTGTTTTCAGGTGCAATTTTGACTATAATAGGGCTGCTGACCCTTATTGCAGCATTAACCCACAACATCACCGCGACTTCAAATGAGCAGATACAGTTTTCAATGTGGCTGCAGGGAACACAAAAAACAATACTACAGGCTGCACAAACAATTCCTGACTGGGTTTTTTTGGCAGTGCTGGTTGGCGGAACGCTATACCTGGCAAAGAAAGCTTTGCATGAAAAGGAGGTGAAAAAATGAATTGTTGTGGAGGCACAGACCACGAGCACGGCGGCAGTGGGCAAAAAGACAACGGGCATGCCACAGGCGAGGCTGGCCTGAACTGGACCCGCATAGGCGCAGTAATGCTGATGGCATTGTTTCTGGCAGGGCTGTTGTTCACATTCCTAAAATAAATCACGAAAATTGGGCGGAGATGATAGTGCATGGCAAAAGACAATCTATGCGGAATGAACGTAAACGAAAAAACATCAATGAAAAGCGGGTATATTGGGAAAGCATATTACTTTTGCTGCGCGCACTGCAAAAGCAATTTCAACAGCAAGCCGGCCAGATATGCAGAAGAGTGATATGCAATGGCCAGAATATTGATTCTATCGACGCCGGGGTGCTCTCCGTGCGCAGCGGTCAAAAAAATGCTGGAGCGAATAGCTAAGGAAATGCCGATTGAACTGGAAGAAATAAATGTACTGGGGCGCCCTGACCTGCTTGAAAAATACAAATTCATGGCAATGCCGGGCATTGTAATTGATGGCAAACTTGAGTTCTCCGGCCTGCCAAGCGAAAAGGAGCTTATGGAAAGAATAATAAACAAGGAAAACACCAAGGTAGATAAATGAACCAGGGGAATAATCAAGGAGGGGGTTTTGGAAAATGGAAAAACTCAGTGTAAAGGCAGTAGTAACAGCGGGCGCAGTGGCATCGGGGGCACTGCATGCACTCTTCGGTTTAGCATACCTTGGGGCGCCAGGCATGATGAACGGGGCTTATAACATGATGATGTATGGCAGCGTACAATTTGGAATGGGGGCAGTCAGCGCCACTAACTGGGTAGGCAATATAATACTCGGCGCTATATTCGGGGCAGTGCTGGGCTACTTGATCGCAGTCTCGTATAACTGGGCTGCAAAATAAACCCCCAGCCAACCTGCAAAAAAGCGGAGGGATGAAAACAGCAGGCTGCCTGGCCCATAGCGCGAGATGCAGTTCGCTGTAACGTCCTATTTTTCCCTATCCGGTTTTCGAAGCAAAAATAGCCGCCCCCCTCAGATGCCTGCCAAAAAGCACCGACGCCGAAAAAACCGCGCACAGCACCATAACTATCGTCCCGCCTGCCGGAAGGTTGGCATAAAATGAGAGAAGCGTCCCTGCCATGACTGCAAAAATGCTTATTGCGCAGGAAAGCGCCATTGTGCTGCGAAATGACCCTGCAACCTGCAGCGCCGATATCACGGGGATTACAAGCAGCGCCGAAATGAGCAGTATCCCCACTGCCTTGATCGCAATCACTACAGTCATCCCCACAAGCAGGGCAAAAACCGTCGTAATGAAATCAGTGTCGACCCCGCTCGTTTTTGCAAGGTCCTCATTGAAGGTCATGAATACGAGCCTGCGGTAAAAAATAGCGATGAAAGCGATCGTTGCAATTGTTATTGCCGCAATGACCAGGAGGTCACTTTCGCTTATTGCAAGGATGCTCCCGAAAAGGTAGCTGAACAGATCGACATTGAACCCTTTCACATACCCTATGATGACCACTGCAAGCCCCACACCGAACGAGAGCACGAGCGCGGTTGCGGCATCCCCGTAAATCCTTGCGCTTTCCATGATCTTTTTCACCCACACCGATGCTGCTGTTGTGAGCGCGAGCGCTGAAATGATGGGGTCTATTTTTAGCAATAGCCCGAGTGCAATGCCGCCAAATGCCACGTGGCCAAGGCCATCGCTTAGAAGCGAGAGGCGGCGCAGGACAAGGAAGGTCCCTGTAAGGGCGCACATGATCGCAATCCCAAAGCCCCCCATGAAGGCATTTTGCATAAAACCATAGCTTAAAATTTCAAGCGCCATTCTATCCCTCATCATGGTGGTGGAACACCCCGAAATCCCCGCCATAAACAGCCTTTAGCATCGTGTTCATGTCCTTTGCAGGGCCAAAGCAGCACACCTGCCCGTTGATGCAGATAACTGTCTTGACATATTTTGAAATCATCCCCACATCGTGCGTCACAAGTATTATGCCGACCTTTTTTTGCGAATTGAGCTTTTTTAAAAGCGCATAAAATTCCTGCTGCGCCTTTGCATCAACCCCGACAGTCGGCTCATCCAAAATCAGCAGCTTAGGCCCGGAGAGCAATGATAGTGCAATGAGCACGCGCTGCTGCTGGCCGCCTGAGAGCTGTGCAAACTTTGAATCCATGAGGTTTTCAATGCCAAGCGATTTGGCCGTTTCCGCCGCTTTTGACCCCCCTTTCAGATCGAAAATTTCCCTCACAGTCCCCGGGAAAATCCTGTCAATATTGTATTTTTGCGGGACATACCCTATTTTCCGGAAATCAATTTTTTCAGGGGCGCTGCCAAGGATGCTGGCCTTTCCGCCTGTCGGCTTTAGAAGGCCGAGCATGATCCTCACAAGGGTTGTCTTGCCCGCCCCGTTGCTCCCTATAATAGCTGCAAAGTCATCATCCCTGAGCTCGAATGAAATATTGGACAGCACCGGCCCCTGGCCATAGGAAAAGGAAACATCCTCAAGTTTTATGGCCATCTCATCCGCACTCCATTGCAATCCTTAATGTGGCAAGGTTTTTTTCCATCAGCGTGAAATAATTTTCAGAAGGGACCCTTGTCCCCTCAACGGGGTTCAGCTCAAGGGTCGCTGCGCCGGCTTCGCGCGCAATAATGTTTGCCACCTTGGGGTCAGCAAGCTCTTCAAAAAGGATATAGCGGATATTGTTTTCCCTTGCAATGCCTATGAGCTCGGCTATTTTTCCCGGCGATGGCTCGACATCAGGCTCAAGGCCTGAAATTGAAATGGCGCGAAAGCCATACTCTTTGGCGAGATACCCAAACGCCTGATGGTTCACCAAAATGACATCCTTATTGCAGCCCGCAAGGCCGGAGCGGTAATTTGCGTCAAGCATTTCAAGCTTTGAAATATAGCTTTGCGCATTTGAATTGTAATAATCCTCATTGTTCTGGTCGAGTGAAACAAGCCCGTTACGCATATTCAATGCCATTTTTTCCATGTTTTTTGGCGAGAGCCAGATGTGGGGGTCAATGGCCTGCGTGCTTGTGGCCACATCGTTTCCCGCCTCATCAATGAGCGGAACGCCTTTTGAGGCCTCAATTACCTTAATTTCCCTGTTTGCAGAGGCCAGGAGCTTTTGCTCGACTTGCGCAAATCCAAGCCCCATTGTGGCGAATGCTGAAGCGTTGCTGATTTTCACAAAATCCCCCGAACTGGGCTCGTAATCATGGGGCTCAACCCCTTGCGGGATGATGGAAAAAACATCCGCTGTATCCCCTGCAAGCGCCTCTGTGATGTCATAGAGCGGGTAGAATGTCGCTGCAATTGTGGTTTTGCCCGACTGGTTGCCAAAAGGGCCCGTAATGCAGCCTGCAACGATAAATGCCGCTAAAACGGCTGCCAGTGCCCCCAATCCTGCTGCTTTCCTTTCCATTCAACCACTTGTTATCTGATCTGCTTTAGGTTAATATTTTATTCATATTTGTTAATAACTATTATTAACATTTTAGCTTTTATGGCAGTTGCCGGCGGGGTGGTGGATTGGCAATAATCAGCGTTTCACTAAATAGCAAGATACTGGGCGAAATGGACGGGCTGCAAGATGAGCTTGGCTTTTCCGGCAGGAGCGAGGTCATACGCGCCGGCCTTCGCATGCTCATTGCAGACAAAAAGGAGAGGTCAAAGATCAGGGGCAACATCAATGCAATACTCCTTAGCACGCATGATGAAAAGCACGCAAAGGACATCTCCGAGCTCGAGCACAGCTATCAGGAAATAATAAAGACGCAGCTTCACAACTGCATCGAGGACCACAAGTGCCTTGAGGTTTTCATTTTGAGCGGGGACGCCAGGAAAATACGGGAAATGTATGAGGGCTTCCAGGCGAGCAGGAAGACGGAAAACGTGCGGCTGATAATTTCGTGATTTTCCTGCCGGAAAAACTGCATTGGACACCAGGCTTTTGCCTGGAACTGCGCTCTTTACAACGCCGTTGGCAAGAACGCACTTGCCTTTAGGCGGGTGATGAATTGCTGGTGGCGGCGTTGTGTGCTGTGCCTAGCGTGTGCACTTCAAGAACGCCCGCCCNNCTTTTAGGGGCGGGTCGTTTTACAATTAATTTAAAAGCCGGCAAATCCCTGCAAAAAAGCCTTAAATTGAATTTGATTTTGCCAAAAGGGGGGCTGCCGCCTTTAAAAGGCTGAACCGTTTCTGCAACGCCAAATGCTTATTAAGGAAAATAATCATATTTGGTTCATGCCACCCAAAGGCCATCAAGAAAAAAGGCATATGGGGCCAGCAGAGCGCGCGGGCGTTCCTGCCTTGATGGAACCGGCGGCGGTTGCGAAGGGCAGGGCGGCTCAAATATGCAAAATTATGATTGGGCAAATACCGGGGCTCACTAAGCAACAATATTACTATTGGCGTAAACAAACCCCTTCACACCTGCTTTTTGGCCAGAATGTGCAGTTATATCGCTCCGGACGGCGAATATCGGTAACGCTTGCAGAATCCATTGGCGAGGGAATTTTTAGGGAGATGGGGCTAGATGTGAGGGCGTGGAATCTTTTGTCCTCTACAGAAAGGCAAGAGCGTGACCGGCAGCTCATAAAATTAGGCCTGACATCCAACAAGCTCGCGCTCATGCTGCTCAAAAAGCAGGCAGCCATCAGTGCGCAGGCCATGCCAAGAAGGGTGCGGAAAAGGGAAACGGGGCTGGATAAATTCGGCTGAATTGATTGAAGAACCCAAACAATCCGCATCACCAATGTTCCTGTTTTGCCGGTTCAGGATACTTTGCAACTTTGAATTAATGCCAATTTGTGGTTTTATAATCTTCTTGTTGACCTTACTATTGGGTGGTCTACAATGTCTTCGAGCTGTGTTTTGAGTTCTGGTGATCTTTCTACTGCTTGGATGAACAAATTGAGAATCTGAGCAACCCTGCTTTCGCTCACTCCCATTCGGGCCCCTATAGCTTTCAGGTCGTATCCTTTTGCTCTAAGGTCAAGGGCGTGTAGTGCTTTTTGCCTTGCTTGAGGCGTTATTCGCAAATTATCAACAGATTTTTCTAGCAGTGTCATGAACTCTCCAAATTTTTCCGGACTTACAACCCTTTCTGCGCTCAACTCCAGGATTTCATCAAGTGAGACGGTTTTTGAGCTATTCAATAATTTTTCCACTTTATGTGGCGGGAGCTTTGCTCTTGCTGCCAGTTCTTCTGTTGTGGGCATTCTGTGAAGAGCATCATACATTTGCTCTTGAAGATCTCTAAGGTGTTCCTTTTTTGCTGTTGAAGAGCGGGGTATTCTAAGGGCTCCCCATCCATATTGTCTCA
>DUGC01000002.1 GCA_013331625.1 Candidatus Iainarchaeum sp.
TCAATTCAGAATAGAACGGTAAAACCGTATAGAAACGTATAGTACCATTTAGAAACTTATAGATATACAATGTAAACATTAAAAACAATAGTTGAAGAAGAAAATCCCACCCCTATATTGCTGGTCGTATCAGGGGGTATTGAATTTGAATCTAAATTAGTCGATGAGTATTCTCCGATAGCGCGAATTTTCTCCGGGGCAAGTTTTAATTTAGGGGAATTCAATATTGAGGAAACTAAAGAAGTTCTTGAAAAACCAATAGAAAACACAGAAACAAAATGGGATGATACCGGAATTAAAGCGGTTCAAAAGCTATCACGCGGGTATCCCTACCTGGTCCAATGTCTCGCTAAAGCGGCATATTTAGAAAAAGGCACTATTGATGGATTTAGAGTTAACGGTTGCCTTGAAGCAGCATTGGAACTAGGCAAACCTTGGTTAAACAATGAAATCAAAAATGCTTCAGATGAAGATGTCAGGAGTTTTTTTAAAATAACTGAACTTACTTCCGAAACTATCCAAAGCTCTCAAATGAACGAACTTGGAATTTCGCCACCTTATATAGGCCGACTTGTAACCCACGGGGTAATAGAACAGATAAGCAGAGGAAGATACAAATTGAAAAAACCCCCCATAATCGCTTTATACCACAGTCTAAAAAGAGGTTTAACAAAACCAGAACGCAAGGCAAAACAAACTAAAATTTTCCCTTGATTCCATGCAAATTGGATTTGGATAAAAATGGACAATTCACTTCGGCTCTGATCTTGAGTACTCGCGCAGGGCGTGGATGGCATTTTCCAAATAGAGCTTGCGCCTCAGGCTCTTCTCCTTTTCATGGAGCTTTTCAACTTCCTTCAAAAGCAGCTCGAACTCGATCATTAAAACCAACAGAATAAGGCTTCAAGGGATTTTTAAAGTGGACTTTTCAACTGCAAGCTGCTGCTGCTCGCCAAGCAGCACATCAAGGGTCTGGCCGCACTTTTGCGCGCCCTTAAAGGAAATAGAGTAATGCTTTGCCTTGCGGAAAACCTCGGGGGCCATGAAAAACCAGCCCTTGTTAGGGTATTTCCATGCAATGAAGACCTCCGCATTTGCAAGCTCGCGCCATTTCAAAAGCTCCTGCATCTGGTAGTCAAGGATAGTGAGGTAGTTGCTGCGCCAGGCCTTTGCCTCAATTACTATCGAGCGGCCCTTTCCCATCACTATAAGGTCTGGCATGGGAAGGGCGTTCTTGCCCGAGCCTGCGGTACGCGCGACTGCAAAGCCTTTATTCCAGAAAAGTTTGATTAGCTCGCGCTCGGCATTTGCCCCCTTGTTGTAGTGAGCCATATACTGGAATAAAAGGGTCTTTGGCTTTAAATAGGCACTTGGTGGAAATCAAGGCAGGACGCAAATCACATTAAATCCTACCAGAGAGAGCGTAAAATACGTCTTTGAGCGAAGTGGAACCATTAATAATGGTTTCTGTTTCCACTATTATTTAATGCCTGACGGGCAGACACAATGGCATTTAACGATTCAGGTTTTAATGCTTGGAATAAAAAAGAGTTTATGGTTATAGATTCGCAAAATGCTGAACTCGACTTGGAAATAATAGCAAATTCGAGGGAATTTGGCATCGCAGGATTCAACCCGTGGACAAATGCATTACGGGTGAAGGTCAAAGCTAAGCCTTTGAAAGGGGAAGCTAACCGTGAAATCCTCAATGGCCTTGCGGAAATTTTCGGCAGGAAAACCGAAATAATACGCGGCGAAAAGAACAGGAAAAAAAGGATTCTTGTGAAAGGGATTAGCTGGCCAGAACTCAAGAAATTGATCCAAGCCATTCAAAAAACCTGATTCTATAAGGAGATGGTAAAAAATGGCCAAAACATACATAAATACTGTAAAATACCAGATAAGGATAAAATTTGAAATTGAAGGCATTGTCGACAAGCCTGACATAATCGGCGCGATATTCGGCCAGAGTGAGGGGCTTTTGGGCGACGAGATGGACTTAAAAGAGCTCCAGAAGAACGGCAAGATCGGAAGGATAGAGATCAACCACACCACCGCAATGGGGCGCACGAAAGGCGAAGTCATTGTCCCGTCATCTATGGACATGGCCGAAACAAGCATACTTGCCGCAGGAATCGAAAGCGTGGATAAAGTGGGCCCGTGCGAGGCTAAACTTGAGATTGTTGATATAGAAGACACGAGGACCGACAAGAGAAAGGAGATTAAGGACAGGGCAAAAGAGCTGCTCAAGAGGATGATGGAAAAAAGCTCCCCTGAAACCCAGACAATAACTGAGGAAATAAGGGAGAATGCAAGGGCAGCCGACATCACTGAATACGGCCCCGACAAGCTCCCTGCAGGGCCTGAAATTGACAGCAGCGATGAGATCATAGTCGTTGAGGGCAGGGCAGATGTCATCAACATGCTCAAAAACCAGATAAAGAACGTCATCGGCATGAACGGCTCGAACATCTCGCGCACGATCACCGAGCTGAGCAAGAGGAAATCCCTCACGGTCTTTGTTGACGGCGACCGCGGCGGGGAACTCAACGCACGAAAGCTCTGCCAGATCGCAGATGTCGAATTCATTGCAAAGGCGCCTGACGGGAAGGAAGTTGAGGAACTTACAAGAAAAGAGATTTTGCAATCACTCAAAAAGAAAGCCCCCGCAAGCGAAGAGCTTGGCGGCCAGAGGCAGTTTCCCAAAATGCCTCAGCAGCGGCCTTTTGAAGCAAGGGAATTTCGGCCACGGCACATGGGGGAGCGGGGCCCGAGAAGGCCCATGCGAAGGGAAGGGTTGCATGATGAGCGCAGGAGGCCAATGAATGCCGAGCGCGGCAGCTGGGGCGAGAGGCGCACATTTGAGCGCACCCCGTTCGGGGCGCAGGAAGAAAGGCAGCCACAGATGCCCTCGCTCTCGTCTGAAGAGGAAGGGAAATTCAAGCCGCTCCTCGAAGGCATGAGGGGATCAATGAAGGCAAAGCTCCTTGACGGGAAGAATGAGACAGTAAAGGAAGTCAGGGTAAAAGACCTTGTTGCGGAAGTGTCAAAATCAAAGGGCGCGAGCGCAATAGTCTTTGACGGGGTCATCACAAGGCGCCTCATGGAAGCTGCCGAAAAGGCAGGGGTCCAGTACGTGATAGGCGCAAGGAAAGGCAAGATTGAAAGAAGCGATAAAATAAAGGCTGCGGCATTTTAAGCCGCGGCATTTTTCCTGTTTTTTTAAATAAGTAACCGCACCGGCAACGAACCTGCCGCAATATCATAGTAACCTGTCAGGTTAACAAATATGGCGGCGGTTGGATACAGAAATTAAGGAATTTCACAAGATCCTTGGCAGGGACGATGTGCTCCATGGCAGACTTGTATTCACTCAAGGAAGGAAACTGGAGAAATTTACCCTCAATTACACGACAATTATACAAAAGAGCGGAGAACGGCAGGAAATTGAAATTGTCCGCTATGATTGCGCACACGGGCAACTGCACATGCACAGAAAATGCAGAAAAACTACGGGCGGAAGAATGAAAAAGAATAAAGGGCGAATGGTGGCCATAAAGATCGGAACAGACATGGACAAAGACCTCGATAAACTTTCCAAGCCTGAAAATGTTGATTCATTCCCGGATAATGTCGTTTATTTCGATGATTTCGAGCAGCTCTATTCAGTGCTCTTTGCAAAAAAGCTTGAGCTGCTAAAATACATCCCGGAAGTGACAGGCAAGACAGTAACGGAAATTGCGATAGAGCTGGACAGGAAAAAACAGGTGGTGAGCCGCGACCTCCACCAGCTTTCAATGATAGGCCTTGTGGAACTGCAAAAGGACTGGAGCCGCGTTTACCCAAAAACACGGTACGACAAACTGGCAATAAGCCTGAGTGATGGATAGGAAATAAGGGGCGTGGATTCACGCGATCTTCTTTTTGCGGAACGCAAACTTCTTCTCTTCAGCAGCAGGAACGCTCACTGCGCTTTCAATCGGGGCCAAAAGGCGGTCACTTCTATAAAGGAAATAACCTGCAATTAGGACTGCAAGCCAGAAGAGCAAGGCAGCAAGCTTTCCGGACAGGCCTATAAAGAACTGCCTGTACGTGAGCATCGGGCTATCAGCCCTTACCACAAGCCCTGTAGCATTGTAGAGCTGGTTTGAGCAGAACTCGAACTGGGACTGCTGCTGCAAAATATCCGCGGTCTTCCCAAGATCGGTAATGCATGTCTGGTAATAGACCATGACATCGCGCGCATCAAAAAGGCTCGAAGCCGACTGCGCAAACATCAGGATTGTAGCGACAATGATGAATGCCCCGACCATCTTAGGGAGGTGGACATTGCGCCCTGCAACACGCGAATAGAAAAGCTTCCTCAATCAACACACCTGCAATTAATACACTTAATTAATA
>DUGC01000084.1 GCA_013331625.1 Candidatus Iainarchaeum sp.
AAATCCTCTAGCATGTTGATCTGCACATGGTCGATGTTTTCGCGGTTCCATAGCGGCGAGAATATCCTGTTCCCCGCGCGTAAAATATCAATGCTTTGCACAAGGCCCTTACCAAGGTAGTGGTCGATCCTGTAGATTTGTTTTTCATCAAATGCCCCTGCAAGCTCCCTGTTGAGCGCTTTTGCGCTTTTTTCATCGCTGCCAAAGGGTTTTTCAAACACGACGCGGCACCACCCGTGCGTTTTTGCCATGCACCCGTTGCGAAGGTGATGTGCGATTATTTTGAAATGGGACGGCAGCGTTGCAAGGTAAAAGAGCCTGTTGCCCGAAAATCCATGCCTTTTTTCGGTTTGCGATAAAAATTCCAAAAGCCTGCTGTATCCTGCCTCTTCATTGAATTCGAGCTGGAAATAATGCAGGTGGCCTGCAAGCTTTTCAAATGCAGCATCATCCTTTTTGATGCCTGCCCTGATTTTTTCAATGAATTCTTCCCGTGTAAAGCCCCGCCTTGCAACAGCAATCACGCAAAAATTGTCCCCGATCCGTTTTGCCGCTATCATCCTGTGCAGCGCGGGGAAGAGCTTTTTTGCCGCAAGGTCCCCTGTCGCCCCCATTATGACAAAGCTGAAGTTATTTTGCATTTCCATCACCAAATACTGTATATACAAAGGCCCGTTTGGCTTTTAGCGCTATTTTTGCAGGGCAATTTGAAACGCTTATCTTCGGGTTAACAAAATTATCGAACGCGCCCCTTTTTCCCTGCGAAGCAAAAAGCAGAATGGCGTTTTTTGCCTTGGAAATCGTTTCAGGGGATAGTGTCACCCTTTTCGGCGGGGGTTTTGGGGAATTTTCAGCCACAATATAGCCTTCCTCCCCGCTCTTTAAAGCCGGGTGGTTTGGGAAAAGTGATGCGATATGGCAATCCTCCCCGACGCCAAGCACTGCAATGTCAGGGGTGCCTTTGCATGAGGAAAAAAATTCATTGCTGTATGCATCCACCCCGGCCGAAATATCGAAAGGATGTGCCCTGATGCCCTGGGCCTTTGAAAAAAAAAGCTCATCGGCCTGCCTGAAATTGCTCTCTTTGCCATTCCTTTCAACCCAGCGCTCATCAGCCATGAACACATCAGTGTTTTTCCATTCAATGCGATTTGCTGCAAGGATTTCAAGCATGCGCTTTACCGAAGTGCCTCCGGACAGCGCGAGCGTTGAATGCCTTTGCTCCACTGAAATTTTTGCAATGAGCCCTGCCGCCTTTATGCTCATTTCTTCATAATTTTTGCAGTGAACAATTTCAATCATCGCACCAGTGTCCTAAAAGGATTATTTTTTGGCAGGGGCTTTTTTCTTTACGGGTCTTTTGGGCTCTTCATGGCCTCCGAATTCATACCGCAGCGCTGCCACGACTTTGCCATTAAAACGCGGGGTCTTTTGCGAGCGCGCCCTCTCTTTCATTGCAACCTGCAGGCTTGGCATTTTCACTTTTGCATCCTTTGCGCTCCGAAGCGTCCACTCCCCCGTGCTACCGCCGCCAACAGTGCCTGAAAAACCATCCAGCTTCGGGTCCTTTTCAAGCGCGCGGGCCAAAAGGTCAACGAGCCAGCCCCTTATCACAGAGCCGTTCCGGTAAACTTTTGTAACCTGCCGCAGGTCATAATTGAAACCGGATTTTTCCAAGAGTTCATAGCCCTCCCCGAGCGATTGCAAAAAGCAGTATTCAATGCCGTTGTGGGCCATTTTTGCATAGTGCCCCGATCCTGAAGGGCCGAGCAGTGCGTAGCCATTGGGGACTGAAAGTGCCGCAAAGACAGGTTCAGCTTTCCGGAATGCTGAATCATTGCCGCCGACCATTATTGAAGCCCCGTTCCTTGCGCCATCAAGTCCGCCGGAAGTCCCTGCATCGAGGAATTCAATCCCTTTTTTTGAAAGCTGCTTTGCGCGCCTTATAGAATCCTTGTAAAACGAATTCCCTCCATCCACGATGATGTCCCCTGCACTGAGAAACGGCAGCAGGCCTGCAATGACCTCATCAACGGCTTTTCCGTGCGTCACCATGAGGAAAATGATTTTTTTTGAAGGGAGCTTTGAGCAGAATTCCTGATAGGAATTTGCGGCAATCGCGCCCTTTTGTGAAAGCGGCACCATTGAATCGGGGTTTCTGGCATATATCACGACTTCGCATCCCTGATCGAGCAAACGCTCGGCCATTCGCGAACCCATCTTGCCAAGACCGATAAAGCCTATATCCATAAGATGCACTACATGAAGACAAAAGCGGACTTGATTTTAAATTAATCGGCCTTGTGCCGAAGCGCCATACACTGCCGGTTTCCCTGCCTTCCCTGCTTTTGCAATTGTGGCAAATAAATGCAGCTCCTGTACCGAAAAGACCAGCAGCACGCCTCCCAAAAGGAGGTTTGCGGCCATCCTCATTTCAAATGAGATGGCAAAAATATCCGCATACTGCGTGCTTGAAAGCGGCCAGAGCAATTTTACTGGCCAGTCCGTCAGGATCACATCGGTTACCGGGTGCAGCATGTATGCAAATGCGAACACTGCAAAGGATTGCTTCCAGTCCATTATTGCGATGCGGTGCAGGGCAAATGCCGCAATTGCCGCAAAGATTATGCCGTAAACTGGCGGGTGCAAAAGCTCGTGGTGGAGCGCCATGAAAAGGTTGTAATCGGACAAAATCGCTATGCCGTCAAGGTCGGGAAGCAGCCCTGCTGCAAGCGCAAGTATTTTGAGCCTGTTGTCGGAGGTGAAAGCAGCAACAATGAAAAAGGCGAGCAGCCCGTGGAAGAGGGTAAATGGCATTAGGCTTTTTTGTGGGCAGTAAGCCTTAAAACCAAGACTCCCGGCCAGCTGCTTCTTTTACGGAATGCAATGGCCAAGGCATGTATTTTCCCTTTAAACAAGCTTCCTGAACTCTTCAGGCGTGTCCTTTGTGAATTTTTCCATTCCCTCGCGCGTGAGCTTGTGGATGAGCAATTCGCGGAAAACGTTAAATGGCATTGTCGCAATGTCGGCACCCACAAGTGCCGCTTCGCGCACCTGCCTTGCGTTCCTCAGTGAGGCTGCAAGGACTTCGCTTTTGATCCCGTACTGCCTGAAGATCTTTACTGTCTGCCCCACAAGATCAATCCCGGAAACTATGCCATTGTCCTCCACGAGCTGGTCATCGCGCACAAGGCCGCTTGCGGGGTAGTAATCCTCTTTGCCGAAATTTGCACCGATGCCCTTTCGCAGCATGTCATCTATCCTTCCGGCAAACGGGCTTACGAAATTTGCACCCGCCTTTGCCGCAGCAAGCGCCTGCTCGGGCGTGAATATGAGCGTGCAATTGACGGGTATTCCTGCCTTGTGCAGCTCGCTTATTGCAAAAATGCCATCAAGGTCCTTGCCGTCATTGCCATCAAAGCTCGGGTCTGCCGGTATTTTGATATAAACATTCCCCGCAACAGGGTTGAATTTTTTATAGAGCGCCTTTCCCTGCGCAATCATTTCCCTGGCCCCAAGCTCAGTGACTTCAAGGCTAACGGGCGTCCCTTTTGCGATTTTTAGGGCCTTTGTGATGTAGGATTCAAGTGTTGCCTTCTCAGCGCTCCCCTTAAGGCCCTCAACCGCTTTTTTCACAAGCGAGGGGTTCATGGTAATGCCGTCGCAGATGCCTGCGTTGTAGAGGTATTCTATTTCGCCAAGTATTGCAGAATCTAGGAAAAACTTCATTGGATCACGCAAGAATTGGAAAGGAACCAGTTAAAAAAGTTCCTGAGAAAGGCTTTAGCGGTAATATTGCCATTTTGAAAAGGTGTCTGCGCTCGGGCACAATTTTGCAAGGGCGCATCCCTTGCAGTCCGGCTTTTGCGCATGGCAGGTCCTGCGCCCGTGCCATATGAGGGAATTTGAAAGGAAGTGCCATTTTTCCTTCGGGCAAAGTTCCATCAAATCGGTTTCAATTTTTTTTGGGTCAGCGCTTTTTGAAAAGCCCAAGCGCCCTGAGAGCCTCCTTACATGCGTGTCGACTGCGATCCCTTCTGAAATGCCGAACCCTTCGCTCAAAATCACATTGGCGCTCTTGCGGCCGATCCCTTGCAGCGAAGTGAGCTTTTCCATTGTGCATGGCATTTTTCCCCCGAATTTTTCGCCCACGGTTTTTGCCATTTCCCTGATGTTTTTTGCCTTCGAGCGGTAAAAGCCCGTGCTGAAAATCAGCTTTTCAAGCTTTTTTTGCGAAAGGGCTGCAAAATCCTTTGCGGTTTTATATTTTGCAAGAAGCCCCTTTGTGACAATGTTGACACGAACATCCGTGCACTGCGCCGAAAGCATGACTGCAACCGCGAGCTGGAAGACGGAATTGAACCTGAGCGCAGTCCCGTGGCCGGCATATAGCCCTTCAAGTGCTCTTATGGCGTTTTCCATTTTCCCCTTTTGCGCATTTTTCCCCATATCACTCATTAAATTAACACTCAAAACCCATTAAAAGTGTATTAAGCATAAATAGCTCGGGAGGCTGGGAAAAGTGGATGAGGGAACGGTTTTATCCATTCTTGAGGGCACCGGAGAGGACCTGAACAGGGAAGGGCTGAAAAAGACCCCGCAGCGCTTTATCAATGCATGGGGATGCATAACTTCAGGATATGGGAAAAAGCTCGAGGATGTTGTCAATGGCGCTTTTTATGAAGCTGAGGATGGGGACATGGTCATTGTAAAGGACATTGATTTCTTCTCAACCTGCGAGCACCACCTGCTCCCTTTTTTTGGGAAAATCCATGTCGCATATATCCCGAAAAAGAAAATCATCGGCCTGAGCAAGATCCCGCGCATTGTCGATATGTATGCAAGAAGGCTGCAGGTTCAGGAAAGGATGTGCTCACAGGTCGCCGATGCAATTGAAAAGGCCCTTGCGCCAAAAGGGGTTGCGGTAGTTGCAGAGGCGACGCATTGCTGCATGGTCCTGCGCGGGGTGCAGAAAGTCAACTCCAAGACCGTGACGTCGGTGCTGAGGGGATGCTTTCGCACTGACGGCCAGACGAGGGGCGAGTTTTTAAGCCTGATAAAATGAAATGCCCGTATTTGCCTTAATGGTTTTCGGATGAACACTGCGCTGATTTCAGTTGGGTCAAATATTTCCAAAAAAGCAAATATATTTGCGTCAATTGCAGCCCTCAATGCGCAGTTCCCTTCCATCTCATTTTCCCCCGTGTTTGAAACCCCGTTTGTCGGGGATGGCAGGCAGGAAAATTACTACAATTACTGTGCCAAAATCATAACTTCGCTTCCTGCAAAAAAACTAAAAAAATTATTTAGGGGTTTGGAGCGGCAGTATGGAAGGGAAAGGGCAGGCAGGAAAGACGCGCCGCGCACGCTCGATATTGACCTGCTCGCTTTCAATGGCCTAAAAGACCGCCCGCAAAATACCACTTGCCGTGGATTTGAAAAGCTTGCATATGTTCTAGTGCCGCTTAGCCGGATTGAACCAGATTTCATAGTGCCGGGAACGGGAAAAAGTGTGGGGCTGCTTTTGGCCAAGATCCCTGCAAAAGAAAAGCGCCAAATCCGCAAGGTCATATTATCTGCAAAAGTGGAGGATATCAGCGTGGAAAAGCGCAAAGCGGAAAGCGGAAATGCCGAAAGGCCCCACCACTACGCGCTGGTCGCGCTTAGCGCAGACGGCTTTCTGGCGCGCCACCATGGGCACCGCTCGGACTGGACAAGCAGGGAGGACAAGGAGTTCTTGCATAAAATGGAGGATCAATCGGACGCTATTGTGCTGACAAGGAGCAGCTATGAAAATGCGAGGAAATGGCTTTCTGAAAGGAAGTGCATAGTTTTGACGCGCAGGGTAGGGGGCATAAAAAAAGAAAGCGAATTCCTCACATACATTAATCCGGAAAAAGCCGATTTGAACAGGTTTTTTTCCCAAAGCGGCCTGCGCGAAGTATGCAACCTCGGCGGCCCTGTGGCTTATACTATACTGCTTGAAAAGGGGCTGCTCGATGACCTCTATATCACAATTGAGCCGATTGCTTTCGGGGCCGGGCTTGCCCTTTTCAGTAAGAAAATGCCCGACCTGCACCTGCAGCCCGTAAGCTTTCGCAAGCTCAATAAAAAGGGAACTGTGCTATTGCATTACAAAGTCAGAAAACAGAATAAATGGATTGAATAAAAGGGTTGAATAAATGGATTGAACTGATGGTTGAATTTAGCCGAATTAATTTTTATAGGAATGGAATTAAAATATTTGGGGGATTAAAATTGAAATAATGGATCAAAGTATAGGGCCGAATAAAATCGTGGGCCAAAATTGGATTTTTTTATGGGGTTTGGCTTGTGGATGAATTAAATTGCGGGATTGGATTTGGTTTTTATTAGTGCGGGATGTGATGCGGTTTTTTTGCCGTGGGGTGAGGCCTTTTGAGATATGCTTTCGAGCCTGAGTGGACGCAAAAATCAAGGCAGATAGCGCAAGACCTTGGCTACAAATGGATCATTCCCGAAAGGCTCTCTGTTGTGCGCAGCACCGGCTCCAAGACAAGAAGGACAATTGCAAGGATCCACTGCATCGGAAAGGTCATGATGCTTGGAATGGGGCAGAGCAAGAGCTACTATGTAATTGAGCTTATTTCCGAAAAATTTGACAGGCAGCCTCCGCGCGACCAGTGNNAACGTGTGCCTCAGGAACGTGAAAGCCGAGCTTGAGCGCTATCTTGCCGGCAAACCTGTCTTTTTAAGCCAAAATCAAAGCCCTTTAACACCTCTGCCGCATTAAAAAGGCCTTAATCCCCCATTTCACAATATATACGGAGGGATCACAGATGCCATTTGAAGTTCCCAAGCTTCCTTATGATTACAATGCGCTCGAGCCATACATTGATGAGCAGACAATTNNTTTTGGGAAATGATGGCGCCAAAATCGGGCGGAAAGCCCTCTGGCGAGATTGCAAAGGCGATTGAGAAGGGATTTGGCTCGTTCGATTCTTTTGTGGAAAAATTCTCTAATGCCGCAATTAACCAGTTCGGTTCGGGATGGGCATGGCTGGTGTATAGCAAGGGCAAGCTTGAAGTCACTTCAACCCAAAATCAGGACAACCCGATTTCACAGGGCAAAATGCCGCTTTTATGTGTCGATGTGTGGGAGCATGCATATTAC
>DUGC01000079.1 GCA_013331625.1 Candidatus Iainarchaeum sp.
AAAAAAAAACCACGATTATCATAAGCCTTTTGATAATTTGGGTTCTGAGCGATAATTTCAGAGTAATAGTTTATTGCTTGGACAAACTTTCTCTGCAAAATTAATGTGTGTGCTTTATTGTGTGAACTACCTGCCGCTGAAGCGGNNAAGTATCCGTCGCTCCACATTTGGTTTCCCCCTAAAACTGAGCGGGAACCTCATCACAAGCCAGCCGGGGCTTGCACTGAGGCAGAACTTATTTTTTGCAGTGCTCACATTATTTGGCGCAGGGCTGGTTGTGCTCAGGTTTTCAGGGGCGCAGTACATTCCGGAGGAATTCGATGCATTGAATTTATTTGCAATTTCAGTTGGCGGACTTGCAGCCCTGTGGACTTTTTTCATGTTCGTGCTGTGCAGGGTTAGATTCAATGAAAGATGAGAAATCTCAAGGGGTCCCATTTACATATTAGCCCCACCCGGATTCGAACCGGNNTGTATCCTTGGCCACTAGACGACGGGGCTGCAGCACGGTTACTGAATAATCCTTCGTCATAAGGTTTATTAACGCAATTTCGCATCAGCTAATTGGGAAAGCCTGCATGATAATCATAAACGACCCCAAACAGATATTTCTTGCGCTCATAATCGCAGCTGTTGCGCTCGAAGTCGTGGCGGATGTTTTCCTCAAGAAGTGGTCAATTGAGGGGAAGGATGCGCTCCTGCTGCTTGGCCTTGCAGTGTATTTTGTGGGCACAATATTTTGGGCCCTCTCACTGCGCCACGAGTTCCTCTCGCGCGCAGTTACGGTTTTCACGGTCCTCAATTTCATTGCAGTGGTGCTCGCAGGCGTCCTGATTTTCCACGAGCAGCTCTCAACCCTCAACAAAGCAGGGATAGCACTTGGCATCATCAGCGTAATCATGATGGAGATGTGAAAAAATGCAAATCACTGCAGGGGAGGGCATTATTAGGACCGGAAAGCAGGGAATCGTTGCATCAATGCTTTGGGATCCGTCAGCCCTCAGCTTGCTGGCTTCAAACATCATAGTGATGTTCTTTGCGCTCACGCAGGGCTGGAGTCTCATCACCCTCATGCTTGTGTACTGGTGCCAGAGCGTAATAATAGGCCTATTCAACTTCCTCAAAATGATCACGATGAAGAACTGGGAGAGTGGGGAGCTGAGGATCAATGGCAGGAAGGCGGACTCAAGCGAGGGCACAAAGTGGTTTGTTGCAATTTTTTTTGCATTCCACTATGGACTCTTCCACCTAGTGTACTTATTTTTCATAGGCATGGGGCATTGTTCACAATCGCAGGGCCGGCAACAGGCATCACGCAGGGGACAGGAGCGCCAGACTTTTTGTATGTGCTGCTCTCAGCCCCCCTGTTTTTTGCAAACCACCTCTTCTCATTTCTCCACAACAAGGAGAGAGACAGTGCACGCAAACAGAACCTTGGAAAAATGATGTTTTTTCCCTACGCGCGCATTGTGCCAATGCACATAACCATTGTGATAGGAGGGGCGTTCCTTGCAAATCAGGCAGCACTGTTCATGTTCCTTGCCCTCAAGACAATTGCAGACATTGCAATGCACGTTTCAGAGCACAGAGAGTGAATGGAGAAAACCCGGCAATAGGAGGCAGGATACAATATCTATACCATCCGTGGGTCCCACCTCACAGCCTTTAAAAGGATTTGCCTTCAGAAAGTCAATTCTAAGCATAAATACTGAATGGGAGGGTAGCTTAGCCTGGGGGAGCAGTCGACTGATACGTCAAAAGCTGACGCAGTGATCGACCGGTCGGAGGTTCAAATCCTCCCCTTCCCATGCTCTATTCAATTGGCACTATTTCAGTTTATTAATTATCAGCGCAAAATGGCCGCGGTACTTTGGGGAATAAAGGGCATCATGCTGCGCAGTATCAAGCTTTACAATTTCCAAAGACACCCTGCCTTGCCTTAAAAGAGGGGACAGCAGACCTTTCAATTCGAGATACTCGGAGGAGCCCTTGAGCTGGGAAGATAGCGGGGCGGTCGTCAATCCCCTACTTTTGAGGATAAATAAAATCCTGCCGCAAGGCTTTGTGATTGTCAGGTAATGACTGAGAGAATCCCTGAGCCTGCCCTGTTCCGCCAGCCAGTCAGAGGTCATCCGGTCCACAACAAGGTCTTGTGAATTCGGGCGAAGGCGCGTATCCCATGCAAATGCAGGCCGGAGCCTGATGCCTTTTTTTCCAAAATTCCTGAACTGCAAAGCCTCACGGTATGAATAAAGGTCCCCAAGGCCCGTTCCATTCATGTTACTTGCCTGCCCCAGCACACGGATATTTTTCAAAAAATCCTGGGCTTTTCGCTGCGCGGCAGATTGTGAGAGCCTATGGAGCAGCGAGTCAGACTGGCAATCGACCAGCGTGACATTCTTGCTGCGGACAAGCGAGGCAAGGAATGCAGGGGAGGGGTCGAGGAAAGGCGAATCAAAAGATGGCCATGCCGTAAAACCGCCGATGCATGTGACTTTTGATTTGTGGTGAACAAGGCTTCGCAGCAACCCCTGCTCTGAAACAGGAGACCTGCTGAAAGTAACCCTTCGCACAGCATGCACCAAAACTAAAATGCATGCCGCAAATAAAAGCAGGTAGGGTAGGCGGAAAGGGCGGCTCTGTCGCCCGTGATTTAATGGGGGAAATCTATTTTTAATGATGCCAAAAACCGTGAAGGCGCTTGCCCATAGCAGCCTGAGGAAAAAACCGGGCGATGCTGCAATGAAATTTTTCCCATTAAACTGGGCTTTAAAACTGCTGAATTTTCAATTGAATAAAAATTATGGAAAGTAATTTTTACGATCCCTTTGATCGTGGGTTTTGTTGCCATAAAATACTCCTGCGGTAAATCCGTTTAATCATATTTTTGCCTGCCGGCGCAATTATAACAATTTTGCCTGCAATTGTTTTATGCCAGGGCATAGCAGCATCATCAGTGTCAAAGGCCTTTCAAAGCAGTTCGGCGGCTTTAAGGCAGTTGATGGCATTTCCTTTGAAGTAAGGGCCGGGGAAATATTCGCATTCCTCGGGCCAAACGGGGCGGGAAAAACAACCACGATCAAAATGCTCACGACACTGCTTGACCCGACAGCAGGAAATATTGAAGTTGATGGCGCCCCTATAAGCGAAAAGGACAGGGTGCGCAGCTCATTTGGCATAGTGTTCCAGGACCCGAGCCTTGATGACGAGCTAACAGCTTACGAGAACATGGAATTCCACGGAGTGCTATACGGGATTGAAAGGAATGCGATCAAAGAGCGCTCGGCGAGGATGCTAAAGCTGGTGGATTTATGGGAGCGCAAGGATGATCTCGTAAAGACCTTTTCAGGCGGGATGAAAAGGCGCCTTGAGATCGCAAGGGCGTTCATCCATGAGCCAAAAATACTGTATTTGGACGAGCCTACAATCGGCCTTGACCCGCAGACGCGAAACCACCTTTGGGACTTCGTGAAAAAGCTCAACAGGGAAAATGGGATGACGGTATTTTTCACCACACATTACATGGAGGAGGCCGAAAAGGCCGCGGACCGCGTCGCAATAATCGACCACGGGAAAATTAAAATGATTGGGACAAGCGCGCAGATAAGGAAGTTCGCAAAGGCAAAATCGCTTGAGGAGGCGTTCCTCAAAATCACAGGAAGGGATATGCGTGAGGAGGAAGCCAGCGGGGTTGAGGAAATGAGGATGCACAGGAGGCTTTGGGGAAGATGACTTCAGTCCTCTATGCAATGTGGCTGCGCCAGCTCAAGCGCTACTGGCGCTCAAAGCCAAGGATAATAGGGGCATTAGGCCAGCCATTGCTCTTTTTAGTGGCCCTTGGTTTTGGCTTCGGGCCGATATTTGAAAAAGCCGGCGGAGGGAACTATATTGCATTCCTTGCCCCCGGAATCATCGCAATGAGCATCCTTTTCACGGCAATGTTTGCAGGGATAGAAGTCATATGGGACAGACAGTTCGGGTTTTTGAAAGAGACGCTTGTCGCGCCGGTGCCACGCTGGAAAATAATGCTCGGAAGGACGCTGGGCGGGGCAACTGTTGCAATGCTGCAGGGGATAGTGGTGCTTGCGATCTGCATGCTGATAGGCTTTTCTCCGCAAAGCCTGCTTATGCTCCCGCTTGCATTCCTGTTCATGTTCCTGCTCGCGCTCCTTTTCACGGCGTTCGGGACAGGGCTTGCCTCAATGCTTGATGACATGCAGGCATTCCCCATAATAATGAACTTTCTTGTGATGCCGATCTTTTTCCTCTCGGGGGCGCTCTTTCCCATTGAAAGCCTGCCTGAGCCCGTGAAGACCATAACGCTCCTAGACCCCCTCACATACGCAGTTGACGGCCTGAGGGGAAGCCTGAGCGGGACATCACAGATAGGGATAATCCCTGACCTTGCAATTGTTTCAGCGCTCTCCCTCATTGCGCTTGCGGCAGGGAGCTGGCTTTTTTCAAAGATACAGGTCTTAAACAAATTCATCTTGGCTTCATTTTGGTGGACCTGATCTTTGGCCAGCTGTCATTACTATTGCGCATAGAAGACCTCATCTTGATGTAAATTAATGGGTCGGATATACTCTCGATGAATGCAGGGAATTTACCCCCTAATTTTTCACGCACTGATTTGCCCGCATGCTGCATCTTCAGCTGCCTGCTTGCCACCAGCCAGCGCGTCAAAGGGCGGCGAAGCTCCGGATATCCATGGTATAACTGTTGAATGTTTATCCTCCTGCGGGCCATTTGCACAAGCCAGTCACGATAATTCGGGACCCTGTATCTCACCAATGCACTATTTAATACCTTGAACCTGCCCCAATACAGGCATGTGAGGAAAGCATCATCAAAAATTTTCTGGTTTTTTGGAAATGCAACCTTGACCGCTTCTGATCTGGGCATTGCATAGCACCTTCCGTGCACATAATTTTGTATTGAAGCCATACCCTTTTCCAAAAGGTACCTGCGGTGAAGCGCGAACCTGCCAAATTTCTCCTCAAAAGGCCTTGCAGTGGCACTTGCTATTGCCATTTCCGGCGGGGATCTTTTAAGCGCGTTGTCAAGCTTTT
This sequence comes from Candidatus Iainarchaeum sp., assembly GCA_013331625.1. Lineage (GTDB taxonomy): Archaea > Iainarchaeota > Iainarchaeia > Iainarchaeales > Iainarchaeaceae > UBA10205 > UBA10205 sp10205u. The sequence continues at coordinate 5,073 of DUGC01000079.1, forward strand.
TTAAAACGCCTTTTTCCAGGATAATATCCGCATCAAGGAAGAAAATGTTCTCGAAATCCTTTGCCCTGCTTATTTTCACCATTTCATTGAGTGCGTGGTTTTTGCCCTTCATCTCAAGCTCAAGCACCTTTATGCACGGGTCTTCCCTTGCAAGTTTGTATGAAATTTCGGCGCTCTTATCCGTGCAACCGTTAAGGCCGATTATCATCTCCCTTTCGCCGGATTCATGCCAGAGCGATTGTGCCCTGACCTCGTTTACAATGCGCTCGAGGGACTCTTCCTCGTTGAAAACAGGAATGCATACTGAAAGCATCAGGAAAAGAAAGGTTTTCGCCCTTAAATACATTTCTGGCAGCATTAAAACCTTTTTGCGGCCAATAATTTAGTGGAAAAAAGCGCGATTTCGGTAAAGGGCCTTGTGAAAAACTACAATGGGTTCACTGCCCTCAAAGGCATATCCTTTGAAGTGCCCAAGGGCAGCTTTTTTGGCTATCTTGGCCCTAATGGCGCCGGAAAAACCACCACGATAAATGCAATCACCGGCCTTGCAAACTTTGATGCAGGATCGGTGCATGTGATGGGATTTGATGTCATAGATGATTATATTGACGCGCGCAAATCAATCGGATTTTCACAGCAGGACCTAATATTTGACCCTGTGTTAAATGTCCGCGAGATCCTGCTTTTCCAGGCAGGCTATTACGGCATTGAAAAAAAGGATGCCGAGCCGCGGGTTGCGGAACTTCTGAAATTTTTTGGGCTAAAGGAATCAGGGGAAAAGAATTTCCGGCAGCTCTCAGGGGGCATGAAGCGCAAGCTGCAGATAGCAAAGGCGCTTGTGCATGACCCCAAAGTCCTTGTCCTTGATGAGCCCACCGCAGGGGTGGATGTTGAGCTGCGCCATACCCTCTGGAATTACCTGCGCAAGCTCAACAAGGAGGGCATGACAATATTGCTCACGACCCACTATATCGAGGAGGCTGAAAAGCTCTGCGACACTATCGGCATTATCAGCAGGGGCGAAATAGTGGCGCTTGAAGGGAAGGAAAAGCTCGTTTCAAGCATCCACAAGCCAAAGCTGCGCATCACGCTAAAAGAGCCTCTCAAAAAGGCCCCTAAAAACATTGAAAAAAATTCCATAATTGAGCGCGAGGGAATGCTCATTGAAGTTGAGTGTGAAAATGCCGAAAAAGAGCTTGCAAGCGTGCTGACCTCACTTTCAGAAGAAGGCGCGCAGGTGTCGGGAATAAACATTGTAAAGCAAAAGCTCGAGGATGTATACCTCAAGCTCACTGGTGAGGGGAATGAACTCGACAGGCTTTAAGACGCTGCTTTCAAGGGAAATCAAAAGGTTCCTGCGCTTTCCGGTTGAACTTGTCGTGCAGCCGCTCATATCCGCGCTGCTGTTCATGATCGTGTTCGGGGAATTCATAGGCAAAGACATAACAGTGCAAAACGGCATCCCTTTCATAGCATTCATTGTCCCGGGAATAATTGCGCTANNCATCCGCATTGTTCACCCCCATCAGGATATTTGACCCGCTGCTTTTCGTGTTCTTCATCATTGCAACCTCATTCACTTTCGCATCAATTGGAATCATCGTAGGCCTTTGGGCAAAGGAATTCGAAAATGTCGAGGTGCTCACGGTATTCATCCTAACGCCCCTTGCATTCCTTGGCGGGGTATTCAACCCCCTTAGCGCAATCCCGCCTGCCCTGCAGGGCGCCATCCAGCTAAACCCCATATTCCACATGGTCAATGGACTGAGGTACTCGATGACAGGGATCAATGAGGGCAGCATACCGGCCGCGGTTTTACTGCTTGCCGCAATGTCAGCGCTGCTGTTTTACGTGAACCTGCAGCTATTCAAAAAGGGCTGGGGCCTGAGGACATGAAATAGTGCTTTTGCCCAATAATCCTTTTAAACA
>DUGC01000055.1 GCA_013331625.1 Candidatus Iainarchaeum sp.
GTAGCTACCCATATTTGCAGTTTTCGGTCAAAACCGTTAGCAGATACCAAAACGGTTTTTCTTACTGGTAGGAATTAGGTATTTAGGGATCTTTCAGTTCCCGTGGACTATCTCTACAACATCCCTGTGCGAGAGCTCGTGCTCTTTTCCTATGAGCTGCCTTGTCTTGACATTGATCGCCTTGATGAACTTGTCGCCAAAATCCGTGTGCAGCCTGTAGGCAAAATCAAGGGCCGTGCTTTTTGGGGGCATGAGGAAGCAATCCGGGATGACATTGCCTTTTGAATCAGCAAGCCCTTTGGTGCCACCCGGAAAGATTGCAATGTAGCCAAGCAGGTCAAATACCGCGCTCTCGAGCACTTCCTGCACGCCCGTGGTGCCGAATTTTTCCAGCACCATCTTGCGTATGTACTCTATCCCCTGGTTCTGCTTGTCGCTAAGCTCTTTTTCAACCTTAAAGTCCTTTGCCCCCTGCACATAATCAATTGCGCCATCCTTTGCCGCGCGCTTGAGCGTGAGCTCTGAAATGCCGCTGCAGGGGATTATCACCTTGCCGGGAAACTGGCCTTTGAGCTTTTCGATGTTCTGCCTTGCATTCGGCATGTCTGCCTTGTTTGCAGCAATTATCACGGGCTTTGACTTTTCCCTAAAGCTTTTTGCAAATGCGTGCTTTTCCTGCTCGCTCCAAAGTGAGGGCTTTTTGTCCGTGAGGTTCATTTCCAGCAGCGTGGAGTCGATCTGGTCTTCTCTCGCCCCTATCCCTGAGAGGTTTTGCGCCATGGCGCTCACGAGCTTTGCCTTGGATTCAAATGGGACTTTCCCGAATTTTGGCCAGTTCTTCTCGATGATCCCGTAAAACCAGAGGTCTATTTCCTCTTCAAGGAAACGCACGTCGTTTGCAGGGTCGTAGCTTCCCGCTGCAACGGATTCGCCCTTCTCATTTGTCGAGCCGCTTGCATCTATCACGTGGATCAGGACGTCTGCCCTTGAAAGGTCGGAGAGGAACTGGTTGCCCATGCCCTTCCCCTCATGGGCACCCGGCACAAGCCCTGCCACATCAACCAGCTCAACCGGCACATACCTGACATGGTCGCGGCAAAATCCCGTGCGCGGGTTGCATTGAACATTAAATTCCTTGTCGACGCACTCGACCCTTACAAATCCCACTCCCTTGTTGGCTTCAATGGTGGTGAACGGATATGCCGCCATGGGCACATCAAGCATTGTCGCCGCATTGAAGAATGTGCTCTTGCCAGAGGACGGCTTTCCAACAACCCCTATGATCATTCAAGAATTAGAATTGGAAAAGATTAAAACTACAACAGCCCCCATGTGGGGGCCATTGGGCCAATACAATAATGCGCCATTTATTCCTCTTCAGGCATTATCGGCGGCCTTTCATCCGTGAGATAGGCATATGCGCTAACTTTTGTGGTATAGCGGATGTACATGTCCACGAATTTGCTCAGGGCGGCTATCCGCTTTCCAAGAATTAGCGAAGTGAAAAAATTCACCACTATCCCGATCGTTGCCATGATGTTTAGTATCATCAGCACGATTATGAGTGGTATGAGGTAGAAGAACCTTATTATGAGTTCCACCCTGCTCGCCTTTTCCTGGCAGACCAAATCAATTTTGACATCCTTCAAGAATGCCACCTCCCGCCAATAGGATTACTTTAATGTATAATAACCTTTGGGGTTGCAGGATTTTGCCTTGCCGAAAGGGTTTTATTCTGCCAAATTGTAGTTTATGCATATGGGAATACTCGACGCTATTGCGGGAAAAAAGGATGCGGAAAAAGAGCAGGATAGAGTGGAAAATTCATCACAAAATTCCCCTGCTGGAAAATACAGCGAACCCTGCTCGCTTTGCAACAAGTTGGGCACAGAAAAGAAGTGGATGGGCAAGTACTGGCACGTCAAGTGCTTCCGTTCAGCGCGCAAGATGGCAAAAAGGATGTTCTGACTGTTTTCGCATTCTATTGCTTTGCACCCTTCCAGAGCATGTTGAAATAGTTCATGTGCGATTTTGCGATCGGGGCATTGGTTATCTTGATTGCAAATGGTTCCCCTGACCACTGCACGAATATGCATGTGTCGCCGTAGATTATGGTGGTTGTGGGGCTGGTGTATTCCCTTTCCACAAATTTCCTCTGCCACAGGTCCATAGGCCATACCTTGCTTCTCACGGTTTCGGGAAAAATGGTGCGCTGGGAAATATTGAGGGCTGCCCTTCTTTTGTGCCATTGGAGGAAATAGGGGCCGAAGAAGTATCTGAACTGCAGGTCTGCTGCAAGAAAGCTCAGTGGTTTTTTTGCCCTGAGCATCTCCTCAAAAAGAGACCTTATCCCTTTTTTCCCGCTGTAAATGCCGGCCTCCAGTGCCTGTTTTGGCTTTGAGGCCTCCTGCCTGAGTTCCTCCACTGCCCTGAGAGTGTCAGCCCTTATTTTTCTGATTTCGTTTTCCTTTTCGTCCACAAGCAGCATCAGGGCTTCAGGCGCCCTTGGTTCAAAAAGTTTTACCTTGTTGNNCCACCAGCCTGTCGAGCGCCTCGTAAACGTTCGTCCTGTTCATGCCTGTCTGCGCGCTGATCCTGTTGGCATATCCTGTCCCGCTGCCCAGCAGGCACAAATAAACCTTAATCTCGCCCTCGCCAAGGTCCAGTTTTCGCATAGTATCTTTTAGCATACTTAGGATTTGAGCCTATTTATTTAATAGTTGTTGTATGCTACCACAACAAGCCCTTTTACGTGCCGGGCGGCGCTTTTCCATATGGATCTGTTTTATCAGGTGCCCATAATCACTTCAGTGATCCTTGGGACGTGCATCAACGGCTTTCTCACATGGATCATGGGGAACCGCCTTGCAAGCATACAGCGCGCCCTTTTTTTCACGTTGTGCAAGCTGGCTTTATTGTTCATCCTGGGCAGCTACTTTTGGTTTTATGAATTCTGGGTCGTGCTGCTCTTTACCGGCTATTTTTTCATTTTCGTCCGGGTTTACCGTGTGCCCTACGCAAGGGCTGTGAGGTTCCTTTTTTTCAGCACGGTTTTCAGCGCATCTTCGCGCGTGCTCATAGCGCCCGGTATTTCCGACTGGATTTATTATCTTGCTTACTGATCCTTCCGTAAACATCCTCATATCTGACTATGTCGTTTTCATCAAATCTTCCGAATGAGATTTCAAGGAAGCGCGCCTTTCGCGCAGCCATTATCCTGTGCTTTGCGCCTTTCGGGATGGTTATTTTCTGCCCGGCTGAAAGCTTTGCCTTCCTTGCGCCCACTACTGCAATAAGGCCGCTGTCAAGGGCAACCCAGAGCTCGGTGCGGTGCTTGTGGGACTGCAGGGAGAGTATCCCGCCCTTATTTACCGTGATGATCTTTACCGTCACTTTCTCGTTTGTGGCGAATTCCTCAAAAGCGCCCCATGGCTTTTTGACGGTCTTGGTTTTTTTCACCATGAGTTTAATTGTGTTGCAGGTTATATTTATTTAATGCGGAGTGCATGAAGGTGCCCGCGGACTTGTGGTGAAACCCTTTAAAACACATCACCCCTATTTTGTTCATGCTTGCAATCAGGGAAATCATCGGCATCTTTACAGGCCGCACAAGCATCGAGTCTTTCTCCACAAGGCGCATTGACCTTGCAGGAGGGGCACTGACTTTTTCGCTCGCATTTGTCATTGTCAGTTTATTGCTCTCCATTGAAGCCCTTATTGCAGGGATTGCAAACTGGGCGATGTCAAAAGGGGACATGGTGTCGCTGCTTATTATTTTTGCAATTGTTGTCTTCGGCGCGCTTTTCGGCACGGTATTGCTGCTCATTGCCCAGATAATCGCAGTATACCTCTGGGGGGCTGTGCATTTTTACCTAGCAAAGCTCTTTTCCAATAAACCCGATAACCTTACGGAATTCAATTCAGTGCTGCTTTGCATTTTTGCCGCTACAACGCTGGCTGCAGGGCTTTTCATGCTAATCCCGCTGGTCGGCTGGGTTTTTGCGCTTTTGGTGCAGGCATACGGGATTGTGCTGATGTTCCGGTTCGTGAAATCAAGGTTCAACCTCACTGATGCGCAGGCTGCAATTGTTGTGCTTGCGCCGATCGATGCGCTGCTGCTTTTGGTTTTCATCGCATCGGTTATACTTTCGTTTGCGCTGGTAGGCTCTAGGGTATTATAACCGTTCTTTGAGAGTGTTATTGCAGGATTTTTTTTATCCACTTGGGTATTTGCCCAATAAAGTCGGATGCAATGAACGAGTAACCCATTTTTTTGAATAGCCCATCCCCGATTTTGCCGTTCACGAACGCCGCCGCGGCCGCTGCATTCACTGGCGTTGCCCCAAGCGCGCTAAAGCCTGCGCACAGGCCTGCAAGCACATCGCCGGTGCCGCCAACGCTCATGCCTGCATTTCCCGTGGAATTAATGAAAGTTGCAGCGCCATCTGAAATGATATCAACGCGCCCTTTGAGCAGTATTGTGCAGTTGTGCTTTCTGGCCGATTTTTCCACAATTTTGATTTTTTCACCAAGCTTTTTCCCTTCAATTTTAATTGCGGTGAATTCCAAAAATTCGTGCGCGTGGGGAGTGATGATTGCAGGCATTTTGAATTTCATCCCTGCGCATGCGAAAAGGGCATCAGCGTCAACAACCATCGCGCCTTTGGATTTTGCAGCAAACTGCCTTGCAAGCGCCATTGGCTTTTTTTCCCTTCCCATTCCGGGTCCAATGAGGGTTGCATCCGCATTTTTTTGCAGTTCAAGGAGCCTTCGCAGGTGCCTTTCTGAGAAGCCTTTGCCAGGCAGCTTTTCAGCAATAAGGTCGGGGGAATAAGTGCTGATCACCCACGCTGCCTTTTGAGGGGCAGCGACTGTGCAAAGGTCGGTTCCGCTGCGAAGCGATGCAAGCGCTGCCATTGCAGCGAGCGCGGGCGCCCCCGTGAATTTTTCACAGCCGCCTATAACAAGCACTTTTCCGTTCTGCCCCTTGTGCGAATTTGCATCACGTGGCCGCAAGAACCTGCGTACCTGTCGGAGTGTTAGCGTTTCCATTCACTTCACTTGCTTTCCGATCTCGCGCGCGAGCAGTTCGCTCACTTCCTTTCCTGAAGCCCTTCCCCTCAGCTCTTTCATGGCCTCACCCATGAGGGCCGCCATCGCCCCTATGCCCTTGAGGGCTATGAGCTCCTTGTTTTTAGAAACGACCTGCTGGACAATTGACTCCACTTCTCCCTTTTCTGCTACCTTGGCGCCTAATTGTGCCAAAATCTTGCCAAGCGTGAGCGCGGGGTCCTTGCACTTGGCCATTATCGCTTCTTTTTGTATTTCCTTTGGCATTTTCCCTGTGCTTATCATGGCCATGAATTCCTCAAGGTCATTTTCTGCAAGGTTCTCTGTGCTGGCGCCTTCCCTTCTTGCCTCAACAAGCCCCTCGAGCAGGAATACCGCGCCCTTGCGCGCGTCGGCGCCCCCTGCAACGGCGCGCTCGAACATCCTTGCATAATTGCTCAGCTTCATCTCATCGATGTGCTTTTCATTGAGGCCCCATTTCGCGTAAAGCTTCTCCCTCTCGGCAACGCTTCTGGGGAGCTGCTTTCTTATAGCGTCCAGCTCCTTGGCCGCA
>DUGC01000121.1 GCA_013331625.1 Candidatus Iainarchaeum sp.
ATAGCGGCGGACTTTAATAATCGTATAAACTTGTAAAGTCCGCCGAATATAGAGAACTTTGAATAACCCCCTCATTTATGACTCATGTTCAAAATTCTCTTAGACAACTTTGTTATAGAACAAGAATAATCAAAGTTGTCTATAGGCACGGTTAACTACTACGGAACTTAATGTCCGTGCCTATAAATCACAAAAGGCGGCTTATTTCCTGGAAACAATAGTAAAGCCATACGTTGAATTGGTGAGGGGGCTGATGGGATAATGCTGCTTGATGTCTGCCTGGGAACAAGGACGGCATGGAAGGTGCTGCTGGTTCTCGGTGAAGCGCCAGGCAAAGCAATCAGCAGGAAAGAGATTCAGGCGCTGACAAAGCTTGGGAACAAAGTAACTGCAAAATTTCTGCTTGTGCTTGAAAAATTTGGCATTATAGCGGAGAACAAAATCGGAAGAACCTATTACTACAAACTGAACCTGAGCAACCCTTTTGTTGAACAGATACTGGGGCTTATCCGGCTTGAGAAGAAAGAGCTGAACAATCCAGACTTTTTTCCCCTCAACATCTTGCGCGAATTCGTGTATGAACTCACGAATACCAGTCTTGGGAACCTGAGTCGCGTGATTCTATTCGGCTCGTACGCAAAAAGGACGTACGGGAAAGACTCAGACATTGATGTGGCGATTGTTCTAGCTGAAAAGAATCCAAATGACGAACTGCTGATAACAGAAGCGATTGGCGGGCTTAACAAAAGATTCAGGAAAGAGATACAGACCCATTACTACACGGCGAAGGAATTTGATGCACTGCTGAAAAAAAGACACCGTGATAAAAGATATAGTGAAAGACGGCATCAGCCTGATGTAGAGAAATGCGCTGATTAGTACAAAAAATAAGCGCATTGCGCCTCTTCTGTTACATAACCTGCGCAGTTCACTATATATGCGGGAATGTGTGTTCATGCCGGTGCCGAATTTGGAACGTGTGGCTGAAAAAAATAAAAAATCCCAACCGCAGCAGAGCTGCGGTGTATTTGTTTATGAGTGTCGGGATTTTTNNTATGAAACCCATTTGAGCAATTAAACCCTGGCTCCCGCCGACTCCAGGCGGCTTTTAACCATTTGTTCCAACTGAGTCAAAAAAGCAACAATCTGTTTTTGCCGGGTGAGAAGCACATTAGCTACCTGATAAATAGCCTGCCTGCCCTGTTCGCTTATCCAGCTATTGGGGTTGTCCATAAAGCCCTGCAGTTTTCGCAGTGTTTGTTCTATGGTTGTCCAGTTTTGCATGAGGAAAGCAGCATGCTTATTTGCACCTGTTTTCTCCAGCGTTCTGACAAGCTTCCTTCGCATAGACTTGTATGCCCCTTCGAAGGACTGTTCCCGCTTTTCATCATTTTCAATGCGTGAAGCGATTGTTTTCCTGTAATGCAGAATCACATCCGGAAAACCTTTTGCGTATTTACTTCCGCCAATAATTATTTCCCTGATTAGCTGCTCATGCATCTTCAGGAATTCTTCCTCCTCTTTTTTAACGAGGCCAGCGACCCCCAGAAGCGTCCTGAATTCCTGCAACTTTTCCATTGGTATTTTCACATAAAATAGTGACTATTTAAACTTATAGGAAAAACTCTTGAATGCGTGCATTCCGCTGGTNNCTACAGGGTAGGATTGTGCATTCCACTATAGGCGGAATTGCACCGGTCTCCGATCGGTGGTTCTTGACTGAATCCGCCAAAAATTTTTTATAGCGGGATGCTACCTGGAACGCATGGGCTTCCTGGGCATTGGCGGCACGGTTTCCGGAAGGGAAGCCGCTGTTGCCGGCTCTAAAATAAAGGTGAAGGTCCTTCTCGGCAGTCCGGGCTTGCTTGACAGGCAGGTGAATTATCTTTCACTGGATAGCATGCTTGAGTTTTCCAGATTCCTCGGCAGGAAAAAGCTTGCCGCGAAAAGCTTTCCGGAATACTTCCTGGATGAAGCTGTAAAGGCGGTCATTGCGGCCCTTGAGGCAAATCACAGGTATGTGACGAGCGGGGAAATGACTATCCTGGTGAAAATGGAGCCCCGCTCTGTTGCTGCGGAGTTTTTTGGCAGCCCCCTCCACGCTTGGGCAACGTACCTTTCTGACGAGTCAAGTCCAGGCCTGGCAACAATAAGGTTCAGCCCGGACAAAAGTTTCCTGAAGCGGTTTATTGAAAACGAGTCGGTGCTGGAGCAGCTTTTCGTACATGAGCTGCAGCACCATGCTGACGTTGCATTTTCCGTCATCGGTGATGCCGTCTCAAAAAGGTCTAAGGAGCTTTTGGAAGGCAGGAGATTGAGTTACGGCGGATGGATTGCAATGCTTGAGATCCTTGAAATCCGAAATGAGGGCCTGGCAGCGTTTGCATCGTTACCGACAAGCAGCTCAGGCGTCGCAACAGGGATTTTTTGCTTTTTTTTCCAATCTGCGCGTGAATTTACCGGCATGTTTGAAAAGATACCCCGGATGAGCAGGGAGCAGCTCAGCCAGCAACACAAGGCTTTTTTCCATGTTCGTGACTATCTGGTTGGCGCAACCATGGCAACGACAATCCTGGCAAGGCGCCTTCTGGCAAAGGGGGTCAAGGCCTACATCAAGCCGGAAGGGGGGAACGAATGGTTCCCCATTGACAGGATAAGGGAACATTACGGCACCGGCAGGCTTTACATGACCGCCCTGCAAAAGCAGGGAAACTCCATTTCTCCGGAAGCAATCGGGCAATTCCAAGCAACCATCCTTGAAGGAAAGGAAATCATTGCTGAGCTGCAGGGGCATTCGCACCTGAAATTCCTTTCAGAATACGAGGAGGCTTGCCGAGAATTGGGCGTTGCGCCAATCATGTCAAGGGAAATTTACAATGCCGTCAAGCTGGAGTGCCACAGGAATTTCATTGGCATGCTGCACAAGGCAGGGATTCCGCCAGATGCTGCGTTGAGATAGAAGGGGAATTCCCGGAAAATAGCTTGCTTATAGCAGATTGCAAAAATAACAAAACTTTTCGCTTGCAATCTGCTATTTAGTGAATCTCGCAAATATTTGATAATTAACGAGATTTGCTATTATTTCTCTTCAGGCGCTGCCTCATACAGCCGCTTGACGTACTTCTGCTCTATGAAAACGTACTTTTTCAGCTCCTTCATCATCTCTTCCACGTCAAAAAGCATCCAGTTGTCGCCATGCTTGTGCTGCCAGATTACTTCGTCTATGACGTATTGCCAGTCAAAGCGCTTTTCTTTTTCAACTATTGTGCGGATGTCATCAAAGTCGTTCTGCCTCTCGGTAACTGCCTTCAGCAGCGCTATGTGCTCTTTCCTGAGGACTTTCACACGCAAGTTGTGTTTGCCCTTAAAGTCGTGTACTGCAAAAACGTCCTCCTTCATTTTCGGGCTGATTAAGGTCTTGAAAACTTTTTTGACAAACAGGTCAAACCGGATGTCATACCTGAAGTAGATGAGCGGCTTATGCTTGTCCCTAAGCTTTTCTGGAACGTAAATGTCGCGCAAGCCCCCCTCTATAAAACCAAGTTTTTCAATTGCCTTTATGAATTCAGCCCTGTGATCAACCTCGTCAAACAGAAGGTCAATATCCTTTGTTTCGTCCTTGTAGCCGTAAAACATCATTGCGGTCCCGCCAAAAGCCCAGCATTCCATGTCCCTTGCAATATTTTTGCTTATCAGTCCGAACAGATCCATCTGGTCGTCATAGTTTATCATGGATTCATCACCTTTGCTATATCTCCTTTGCGGAAAGGTACGGCAACGTTCCATTTTCGCTCAATTGACAAAAAGGATTGCATTTCTGTTGGATAATCCTTGATGAGTGATTCCTTTTTCTTTAAGGTCGGATGCTGATATCTAAGGGGCATTTTTCTCTCACGAAAGTACATTCCCGCAACATCATACAGTGCCCCGACCTTTTGCCAAATGCCTTTCTCAGTTGCCAGCCTGTACAGCATTGGCCAGTCGGTAATGTGATTGAAAAGCCTCAGGCTGGCAAGCATTGCCCTGAAGCTCTGCGCCTGAATGGCATCAACAACCGCCTCTTCAGGTCCGTAATGCCCGTGCACCTGGTGATCATACCACGGGGCAAGCTTCATGGGCGAGTAGCGGTTGATTATGTCAAACATTCCAGGACTTCGCGGCCTCTGCTTTCTCATCATGATGCGGTATAGCCTCGGTTGCTTCCCACCGCCATTTACTGTGACGTAGCCCTCCTTCCTGAGCCTGCTGAGAAGATTGATTGCTGACTGCCTGCCTATCCCCAGCTCTTTTGCCGCTGTCTCTGCCGTGTGCAGCCCTTCAAGCTTTCGCAATGCTTCTTTATCTGCCACGTCAAATTATCTGTAGGAAGTAATATATAAATTTTACTATTTTTGGCAAAGTCAAGTTATAGCTAATCCATTAAATATTG